>CAZWGG010000672.1:0-3245 GCA_964633305.1 uncultured Bacteroidales bacterium | reverse complement strand
TCTTCTTCAATCATTGACTCATCACTGGTAAATGTTGCCATTCCCATTAAACCTAAAATTCGTATATTTTTTTTGTTGAGGAACGTATCGGGTTTTAAAATTTTCTCAATATCATACAAGGTTAACCCGTATTTGGTATCTTCCTTGGCCACTCTAAGCTGTAACAAGCAATCTATAACACGATTATTTTTTGATGCCTCTTTGTTAATTGCCTCCAGCAATTTTGTGCTATCAACAGAATGTATCAACTTCACAAAAGGGGCAATATATTTTACCTTATTCGTTTGAAGATGACCAATCATATGCCATTCAATATCTTTTGGAAGGTTTTGGTATTTTGCAGTTAACTCCTGTACTTTGTTTTCACCAAATATTTTGTGCCCGGCCTGGTAAATTTCCAAGATACTTTCTTCCGGTTGTGTTTTAGATACAGCTACAAGTTTGATCTCATCTGGTAATTCGACTTTTACTTTTTTCAAATTATCAACAATAGCCATTGGTGCCGCACAATTTTTAATTGGTATTCAAAAGTAGTAAAAAAACATTCTGTGATGAAATTCTATTTTATCGAAATAGCATGTTTAATTCAATTTTACAGGAAAAATAGAAATTATTTGGGCTTAAATTCTTCGCTAGTAAATAATTATCATTTTAATAATTAAAATAAAAAAATAGTCAGGAATTAGCAGTGCTAATATCCATTAAGTTTGAAAATTTTTATTATCGCTTATTAATATGAGGTCTTCTTATGCTGATTGTTTAAGTCGTTCTGCTTCTCTTCTTTTCTTACTCATGAGAAAGAGAGCTTTATTTTCTTCCTTTCTAAGTAGTCTTTCAATATTTTTTTGATGAGTAAAAAGTAAAAGCACAGATACAATAAGGGAAAATAAAACTAATGAGGGAGTAGTTGTTTTAAATACAAAAATAACAAGAACCGGAAATGAAAACCCGGCTATCATAGAACTTAGCGAAACATATTTTGTAAGGACCAGCGTAGCAATAAAAACACCTATACAAATTAATGTGGTATGAGGGTCAATAGCAAGTACAAACCCCAGCAGGGTTGCAACTCCTTTCCCTCCCCTAAAACCAACGTATATAGGAAAAATATGACCTAATATGGCAGCAATCCCAAGCAATAACTGGAAATTAATATAATCACCTGTTTCTGGTATATAGTAATCGGTAAGGTGGATTAAATTTACGGCAAGCCATCCTTTAAATACATCAAAAGTCAAAACTAATAATCCAATCTTCCATCCTAATATCCTTATTGCATTAGTGGAGCCTGCATTTTTACTTCCATGTTCCCTAACATCTATTCCGTACTTCCATTTTCCTATGCATACCGATGTTGGGATTGACCCTAATAAATAAGCTAATACCAGGGTAGAAATGTTAAATAAAATGGGCATTATAAAGAACTAGTTTTAGTAAAATTGGGCTGTAAAGTTATTATTATTTTAATAGTTTGCAATTTTTTACTGGTAAATATTTAAACAAAAACAAAAAACTCCTTATATATCAAATATTAAAGGAGTTTTTTAATGTATTTTATATTTTTGGGCCTGCTGCTACTAGTCTTTTCCCTTCCTCATTATCGGTATATTGTTCAAAATTTTTGATAAATCTTGAAGCCAAATCTCTTGCTTTATCCTCCCATTCCGTAGGAACAGCATAAGTATCTCTAGGATCAAGAATATTTGGGTCTGCACCTTCAAGAGAAGTTGGTACCTCAAGGTTGAAAATCGGGATAATTTTGGTACCAGCCTTCTCAATCGAACCATCAAGTATTCTATCAATAATAGCCCTTGTGTCTTTAATTGAAATTCTTTTACCTGTTCCATTCCATCCTGTATTTACAAGATAAGCAGTAGCGTTGTACTTTTCCATCTTTTTAACTAATTCTTCACCATATTTTGTTGGATGTAATGATAAAAATGCAGCACCAAAACATGCTGAAAAAGTAGGCTGTGGTGTTGTAACACCCCTCTCGGTTCCAGCAAGTTTAGCCGTAAAACCCGATAAAAAATGATATTTTGTTTGATCAGAGGTTAATTTTGAAACCGGGGGCATCACACCAAAAGCATCTGCTGTAAGGAATATAACTTTTGAAGCATGTCCTGCCTTTGATATTGGTTTTACAATATTATCAATATGATATATTGGGTATGAAACTCTTGTATTTTCGGTTACCGATGCATCGTTAAAATCAATTTTACCTTTTTCATCAACAGTAACATTTTCCAAAAGTGCATCTCTTTTAATTGCTTTATAAATATCGGGTTCACTTTCTTTGTCCAGGCGAATTGTTTTTGCATAACATCCCCCCTCAAAGTTAAAAATGCCATCCTCGTCCCAACCATGTTCATCGTCTCCTATTAATTCACGTTTAGGGTCGGTAGACAAGGTAGTTTTTCCCGTACCGGACAATCCAAAGAAGATTGCTACGTCACCGTCTTTGCCTTTGTTTGCAGAACAATGCATTGAAGCAATACCTTTAAGCGGCAGGTAATAGTTCATCATAGCAAACATGCCTTTTTTCATTTCACCTCCATACCAACTACCGCCAATTACCTGCATCTGTTCAGTCAAATTAAATACGGTATACACTTCTGAGTTCATACCAAATTCTTTCCATCTGTCATTCGTTGTTTTTGATGCATTTAAAGCCACAAAATCAGGTTTACCATAATTGACAAGTTCTTCTTTTGTAGGTCTTATAAACATATTTTTAACAAAGTGGGCCTGCCAGGCTACTTCCATTATAAAACGAATTTTCAAACGGGAATCTTTGTTTGCCCCTAAAAAGGTATCCATTACAAATAACCGTTTTCCGGATAATTGTTCAGCAGTAATTTCTTTTAAGTATTTCCAAGCCTCTTCAGATAAAGGTTTATTATCATTTTTTGCTTTTTCAGAGGTCCACCAAATTGTATCTTTTGATGTAGCATCCATTACAATATATTTGTCTTTTGGTGAACGGCCTGTAAATATACCAGTCATAACATTTACTGCCCCTAATTCAGAGAGAACACCCTTTTCAAATCCTTCAAGGTCATGACGCATTTCTTCCTTATATAGGAACTCATAAGAAGGATTGTATATTACCTCTTTTACATTTTTAATCCCATAATTTAATAAATCGTTTGGTTGAACACTCATTTTCATTGGTTTAAAAAGTTAGTATTTGTTTCTTTAAATGCGCTGCAAAGATAAAAAAATTTATGTTTTATAACATCTTT
>CAZWGG010000671.1:633-3256 GCA_964633305.1 uncultured Bacteroidales bacterium | reverse complement strand
CTTGCACTCTCTTGCACTCTTTAGCTCCTCAGCAATATTTTCTATCCATTCATTTTTCTTAAACTGATCAGAACTATACCACATTTGTCGCTCAACAATCTATTCATTACATTTGTTATCTGTAATACTTTTACTTGTATAAAAAAATAGTTGATTTTATGATAAGACGGTTATTAGCAGCTTTGGTGATTTTACAAACTTTTTCACGAATTGCCTTTCCTGCAGAGGGAATGTGGATTCCCTTACTTATTGAAAAATTTCATATAGAAGAAATGAGGGAACAGGGTTTCCGTCTTTCAGCAGACGATATTTACAGCATCAATAAAGCATGCCTTAAAGATGCGGTTGTACTTTTTGGCAACGGGTGTACGGGAGAAGTTATTTCTCCGGAAGGGCTGCTGTTAACAAATCATCATTGCGGATACGGTAAAATACAATCACACAGTTCTGTTGAGAATGATTATCTTACAGATGGTTTCTGGGCTTATTCAAAAGATGAAGAATTACCTAACCCCGGGTTAAGTGTTTCTTTTCTTGTTCGTATGGAAGATGTTACAGAAAAAGTACTGGGTAATTTGGATGAAATTACAAATGAAAAACAACGCCAGCTTAAAATTGCTCAAAGAATTAGAAATATAAAAGACAAATCAACTCAAGGAACTCATTATATTGCAGATATAAAACCATTTTACTTTGGAAAAGAATATTATTTGTTTATTTATGAAAAGTTTACCGATGTGAGGCTGGTAGGAGCCCCACCTTCTTCCATAGGTAAATTTGGAGGAGATACCGATAATTGGATGTGGCCGCGCCATACAGGGGACTTTTCTTTATTCAGGATATATGCCGATTCTGAAAACAAACCGGCTGATTATTCTCCCGATAATGTTCCCTATACACCTAAAAAGTACCTTAATTTATCTGTAAAAGGTATAAAAGAGAATGATTTTACTATGATTTTGGGTTATCCTGCCCGAACAGAGGAGTACCTTACTTCGGAAGAGCTAAAACTTATTGTTAAAGAAAGTCTTCCCCGGAAAATAGAACTAAGGAATATACGGTTGAATAGCATGAAAAAAGCTATGGAAGAAAGTCCGGAAATAAGAATAAAATACGCGAGTAAATATGCAAGTATAAGTAATGCATGGAAAAAATGGATTGGTGAAATAAAAGGTATTGAAAGGTTTAATGCCATTGAAAAGAAAATTAAACTTGAGGCCGATTTTACACAATGGCTAAATGATAACCCGGAATACAAAGAACAATATGGCAAATTGTTACCGGAATTTACGCAAATCTATAAACAACTTAAACCGTATTATATAGCCAATGATTTTGGTAATGAGGCAGTTTTGGGTGTTGAACTCCTTGACTTTATATCAAATTTTTTTAAATCATTAGACTTTATATCAAATACCGATGAGGTTGAAATGAAAAAAAGCCTTGATGCTTTAAAAAAGCAGGCAGTAATTTTTTTTGCTAATTATGAGATTGAGATTGACAAAAAGATTTTCCCAAAAATGTTAGAATCGTTTTATACTAATGTTGATAAACAATTTCATCCGGAATTCTTCAATAGAATAATGAAAAAATACAAAGGGGATTATAAGAAATTTACTGATGATATTTATGAAAAATCTATTTTT
Source organism: uncultured Bacteroidales bacterium (assembly GCA_964633305.1). Lineage (GTDB taxonomy): Bacteria > Bacteroidota > Bacteroidia > Bacteroidales > UBA10428 > CAZWGG01. The sequence continues at coordinate 1,610 of CAZWGG010000671.1, read as the reverse complement.
GCCAACCAGGAAAAGCTAATTGAGATTTTAGATAAATTTGCGTTAGATGACATAAAAGAAATTTTAAATGACCCGGCATTTCAAGTATATATTAGCTTTAGCAATATATTTTCGACAAAGGTTTATCCGACTTACGAAAATTTAACAAAAGAATTAGAAAATCTTTACGATGACTACCTGGAAGCTCTAATGCTTATGCAACCAGGTAAATTATTCTACCCCGATGCTAACCACACCATGCGGTTAACTTATGGTAAAATACAAGGATATTCACCTGCTAATGCAATTGACTATTATTACTTAACAACCTTAAAAGGCGTCATGGAAAAAGATAATCCTGAAATATATGATTATGATGTTCCTGATAAACTAAAGGACTTATTTGAAAAAAAAGATTTTGGGCCATATACACAAAATGGCTCAATGCCGGTTTGCTTTATTGCATCAAACCATACCTCAGGAGGTAATTCCGGCAGCCCGGTACTAAATGCCGATGGATATTTGATAGGTGTTAATTTTGATAGAAACTGGGAAGGGACCATGAGTGACTATATGTACGATCCGTCCATGTGCAGGAATATTTCTCTGGATATAAGGTATGTCTTGTTTATTATTGAAAAATTTGCCGAGGCTCATAATCTTATAAAAGAATTGACAATTATTAATTAATAGCTATAAATGATGGAAAATGTTTTTATTAGGGTAAATGGACGTGGGAATGCATGGCCTGTTTTTATTGGTAATAACCATCCGTTTTATTCTACAGACGATCCTGACGACCTAGGCAATGTCTCTTATTCAATTATCGGTTCGAAACAGCATGGTTTTTCTACAAGAAATATAGACTGGGAGATACTAGTGGATGCTGGAAATAATACTGCTTCGTATATTATTAGAAACGAAAACCGTATTCAGGAAGCTATTGTCATTACACATCCGCATATGGACCATACATTGGGTATTGATTGGATAGCACA
>CAZWGG010000671.1:0-623 GCA_964633305.1 uncultured Bacteroidales bacterium | reverse complement strand
GACACAACCGTGTTGGGAATTTGTTAAAAGCTCGTATCCCCACCTTGAAAAAATTATTAACTATAACGAATTAATACCCGGTACCTCTGCACAAATTAACGAAGTACCAGGGGTACAAGTCACAGCATTTCCTGTATTTCATGGCGTTAATGGAATTGGTGCATCCATGTTGTTATTTGAGTTTTTCAATAATCTTGAATTTATTACCAAAGCTGTATTTTCAGGCGATATGTTATGTCCTTTGCTTAGAAATGATGATTATAAGTCGGTTTTGGAAGCAAAAGTTATTTATATTGATTCTAACAACAGGTTTCCATATCCACTATGTACTCACGGAAGCTTGACTGCCATTGACCCAAAAACCGGTCTAACAAGTCATTTCTTGACAGAATGGTTTGAAGAAATAAGCATTTCAAAACTTATTGCTCCGCATATTGAACGATCCTTTAATGATTCGGTTCATTCCTATTTTACGGAATTCTTTAATGATAATAAAGATTTACTCCTATTGCCGGTTTCAATAGTCGATTTTATAAAGAAAACTAAAATTCAAGTAGTTAATCTTATTCATTATTCCGGGTTTGAAGATCAAAGATATTATAATGAAAAAGTGTTAAGTGATA
>CAZWGG010000670.1:0-3257 GCA_964633305.1 uncultured Bacteroidales bacterium | reverse complement strand
GCAAGTTGCCTCAGAGTTTGGGGCATACTATATAAATCTGTTATAATGGAAACCAATCCTGTTTCCTTTCTTCCGTTATTAACCAAAAATCCACAAAATAATTGAAGAAAACCAAAGAATATAACCCCGCCGCCAAGAATATAAAGCTCTTTATTTAAATGAAACCAAATAATTGGAACTACAAGTAAAATACCTATAATTGACCACAAAGATCCTCTCTTAACGTATGTTTTTACGGGACTAACAGCAAAAAATGATGTAGATACCGATTTTTCCTTATTTTCCTCAAATTCGGCTAATTCTTGCGGTGAATATTCTTTGGAAGAAAAAACCGTCCAGGCAACTGCCAGTAAAAATACAGCGCCACCCAGATAAAAGGAATATTTTACTGTTGGGGGAATTTTTCCTTCTATTGCTGTATTCGCAATACCAACCCAATTGGCTAAAATATATGGGAGCCAGGAAGCAACAAATGCACCTATACCAATAAAAAAACTTTGCATGGTAAACCCTAATGTCCGTTGTTCATCTGGAAGCATGTCACCTACAAATGCCCGAAATGGTTCCATTGAAATATTAATGGAAGCGTCCATTATCCAAAGCATTCCTGCTGCTACCCATAAAAATGAAGAATTTGGCATAATAATTAAGGCAAACGAAGCCACAATTGCCCCTGTAAGAAAATAAGGTCTTCTTCTTCCCAATCTTCCCCATGTATTATCACTCATATGGCCAATAATAGGTTGAATAATCAAACCCGTTATTGGCGCAGCAATCCAAAGAATAGGTATCTTATCAAGATCGGCCCCTAATGTTTGAAAAATTCTGCTTACATTGGCATTCTGAAGTCCGAACCCGAATTGAATTCCTAAAAACCCGAAACTCATATTCCATATCTGCCAAAAGCTTAGTTTTGGTTTTTTCATGCAATTAATTTTTAATTAATTATGATAATGATACAGGCAGTAATAAAAAAATCCCTGTCTGCAGAAAATAACAGAATCAGAGATCAACTAAAAACATTATCTATTCGGAAAGTATTATTTTCGGTTCAAAAATATGAAAAAAGAATCATTAATTCCAAGTTTTTAATTTAAAAATAATGGCCATCAACAGCCTAAAAAACCTGAAACCCTTGTTTCAAACGTTTGCGGAAAACAGAAAAAAATTTATATCTTTTTGGTAGAATCCCTTATTATAAGGTCGGTTTTTATCACCTCTATAATAGGGGGATTACTTTCGCACTGGTTATTTATTCTTTTTACAAGTATTTTTGCCGCTTTTCTTCCCATTTCAAAGCCATGTTGACTTATTGTGGTTAAAAGCGGATCGGTAACTGTTGATACCAATCCATCGGTAAAACCTATAATAGAAATGTCTTCGGGAACTTTTAAGCCCATCTGTTTAGCAACATTCAATGCTCCAATAGCGGTAAGATCATTTACTGCAAAGATGGCATCGGGAGGGTTAGATATGGTTAGAACTTTCTTTGTCAGCTTCATTGCAGATTCATAGGTGTCACAATGAATAATAAGGTCATCATCAACTTCTATTTTGTTCTTTTCAAGGGCTGTAATGTATCCTCGTTTTCTTTGGTAACCAATTTGCAATTGCTGGGTAGCAGCAAAATGGGCTATTCGTTTGCAGCCGGTTTTAATAAGATATTCCACGGCAGTTAAAGCCCCATCGAAATCATCAACCACTACTTTATCGGTTTCAATTTCATCACATGCCCTGTCAAAGAAAACAACAGGAATGTCACGGTCAAGCAATTGCTTAATATGTGCAAATTTACCTGTTGTCTTGGCCAGTGAAATTAACACTCCATCAACACGGCTCGAAAGTAAGGATTGAACATTCAATACTTCTCTTTCATAACTTTCGTTCGATTGAAATATCATAACATTGTAACCGGCATCTGTAGCCGATTCATCAATTCCTGATATAACTGTAGAAAAGAAAAAGTGAACAATCTCCGGAACAATTACTCCTATAATATTTGTTTTTTGGTTACGCAGGCTTAACGCAATAAGATTAGGCCGGTAATTTAGCTTTTCAACCAATTCACGAACTTGTTGTTTGGTATGGGGACTAATATCAGGATGGTCTTTTAGCGCCCTGGAAACAGTTGATGGAGATACCCCCAACTCACGGGCTATATCTATTATTGTTACCTGATGTCCTTTCATTTCAAACCGATTTTCGATATTAATCGAAACTATAAATATTTAAACAAAGAAAAGAATTATTTTTAAAATTAATCAAATTTCAAACGATTGCGGAAACGATTGCAGGGTTTTTTACTGTTTTTATCCCAATAAAATAATTATAAAACAATTGTATTTCATTTCTTTGAATTACAATATTGATTAAAATCATAAGGGTTGTTTTTAATCAAAATTGTATCGGAAAGTTTTCAGGGATCAACTAAAAAATTTATAAAATATCGCAAACGTTTGCGGTAACGTTTGTGATGATTTTTGCATGGATTTATTTTCATTCTTTTTGATTATCAGAGCAGTATACTTAGCTTCGCTAAGTTAAGATTTCCAGAACTTATTGTGTACATACAAAAATATAATACTAAATTCTAATTAATAACCAAATTAAAGATTTATGAGAAAAATACTAATCCTAAAAACAGTATTGTTGCTTATATGCAGTTTATTTTTTACGGTAAAGCTACAGGCACAGCAACATACAATTACCGGAATGGTTACAGATGCAACAGATGGTAATCCTCTGCCGGGTGCTACTATATTAGTAGAAGGCACGAATAAAGGGACTTCAACGGATATTGACGGCAATTATCAAATTCAGGCAAGTCCCGAAGATGTCCTTGTATTTTCTTTTATAGGGTATGATACTAAGAGTATTACAGTAGGCGACCAAACAACTATTAATATGTCGCTAAGTCTTCAGACAAAAGAACTGGAAGAGGTAGTTGTAATAGGATATGGTACTGTAAAGAAGACTGATGCTACCGGATCGGTGGTTGCAATAGGAGAGAAAGATTTTAACAAAGGAACCGTTACTTCTCCACAGGAATTAATAATGGGTAAATCTGCCGGAGTTGTAGTAACACCTGGGAACGGGGCACCTGGGAGCAAAGCAACCATAAGGGTCCGTGGAGGATCATCACTTTCTGCAAGTAACGACCCATTGATAGTTATTGATGGGTTCCCTGTTGATAATACAGATATAAGCGGTATGTCCAATCCTTTGTCAGTAATAAACCCAAATGATATAGAGTCGGT
>CAZWGG010000669.1:2327-3258 GCA_964633305.1 uncultured Bacteroidales bacterium | reverse complement strand
ATATTATTATCATTGAGAATTACCAACAGGTCGGTATTTTCAATTCCGGCATTGTTTAATCCTTCAAAAGCAAGCCCACCGGTTAAAGCTCCATCTCCGATAACTGCTACTACTTTTCGATTAACTCCTTTTTGTTTATCCGCGACAGCAATACCAAGTGCTGCGGATACTGAAGTTGATGAATGCCCAGTACCAAAAGCATCATATTCGCTTTCAAATATGTTGGGAAATCCACTGATACCCCCTGACCTTCTATTAGTATGAAATACTTTTTTCCTTCCTGTAAGAATTTTATGCCCATATGCCTGGTGCCCCACATCCCAGACTATTTTATCAAAAGGTGTATTATATACATAATGCAGGGCAACTGTTAGTTCAACTACTCCAAGGCTGGCACCCAGATGACCCGGGTTAGACGAAACCTCATCAATAATAAAATGTCTTAACTCTTTACTTAGATCAGATAGTTCCTCAATTTTTAATTTTTTAAGATCGGACGGATATTCAACAGTATCCAATATCTTGCGTGAATAGTCTGGCATTGTTTTTTATAACTATAAAGTCAAAGTTAATAATTATTATTTACTTTATTTGAGGTTTATTGTCGGATGTTGTAATTTACCCGTTCAATGTTTTATTATTTTTGACGAAACGCTTGGAGATTGTTTATGTTTTCTTATACAATTTTACGATTAAGATTTTCGTTTTTAACTGAACAATTAATAAATAAAAAAATGAAAATAAAAATACTAATTATAACGACCGTTGTTTTTTCCTGTGTCCCTCCTGCCCAATTTAAAGAAACACAAATACAAAACCAGGATTGCCAGGAAGAAAGAGATTTACTTGCTTCGGAAAATGAAAAATTTAAGGTTGAAAATAACGAGCTGAAATCAAAACTTGAAGTTATTGAGGATAATTTAAGCCGGTT
>CAZWGG010000669.1:0-2317 GCA_964633305.1 uncultured Bacteroidales bacterium | reverse complement strand
TAACCAAATGAGAAAACAATATAATCAGCTCAATAAAAGATATGATGATTTAAATAAATCGCAAGAAGCTTTAATGCAAGGCAGTGCGGAAGAAACCCGGAAATTATTGAGCCAGTTACAATTTGTACAAAATGATTTGCAGAAACGTGAAGATCAACTGAATAGCCTGTCACGGTCGGTTGATGAAAAGAAAAGAGACCTTAATAAGTTAAAAACCGAACTTGACCAAAGAAATGCCAGGCTTTTGGAATTGGAAAACATTCTTTCCAGGAAAGACTCAGCAGTAAATGCACTTAAACAAAAGGTGTCGGCTGCACTTCTTGGGTTTGAAAACCAAGGGTTGACCATCACACAAAAAAATGGGAAAGTTTATGTTTCGCTTGATGAAAAGTTACTTTTTAAAAGCGGAAGTACAGAAGTGGATGTGAATGGTGTTTCCGCACTTAAAAAATTAGTAAAGGTTTTGGAACAAAACCCTGATATTAATATTATGATAGAAGGACATACAGATGATGTGCCGGTCATACAAGGCAGTAGCTATAAAGATAATTGGGATTTGAGTGTTCAACGGGCAACTGCTATTGTAAGGATATTGCTTGATGGAACAACCATAAACCCTAAACGCCTTATTGCTTCGGGCAGGGGTGAATTTATGCCTGTTGATACAAGGAAAACACCTGAAGCCAGACAAAAAAACCGAAGAACAGAGATTATTCTTACTCCAAAACTGGACGAGCTATTTAAAATTCTTGAATCAAATTAAGAATTAGATTTCAACAGAATTTTATTATTATGTTGCATGATTGGTATAATCTACTATTAAAGCTTAATGCTCGAAAGATAACCAATGTTTTCGTGCTAAAAATAGCATATATTTTATCCGTTATATCCAAAAGGCCTTTTATTTGGGGATACCCTTCCGTAATAACAATTGAACCTACAAACCAGTGTAACCTGAAATGCATAGAATGTCCTTCGGGAAACGGCACATTAACCAGGTCAAAAGGAAGTATTGAACCAGCTTTATTTTTCAATATAATTGATGAAGTCTCACCCTGTCTCTCATACCTGATGCTTTACTTTCAAGGTGAACCATTTCTTCATCCTCAAATAAAAGATTTAGTACATTATGCTAATGATAAAAAGATATATGTTACTGTTTCGACAAACGGCCACTATCTTAGCGAAAAGAATGTAAAAAACCTCATAGAATCCGGGCTTGACAGAATAGTTATTTCTCTTGATGGAATTGATGAAGAATCGTACACGGTTTACCGGAAAGGAGGAAATTTTAAAAAAGTAATTTCCGGCATTACAAGATTAGTACAATTTAAAAACACGCTGAAATCAAAAAAGCCGTTTATAGTGTTGCAATTTCTTGCAATGAACCATAATGAACATCAGGTTAAAGATTTCAAATCATTTGGGGAAAAAATGGGTGTTGACAAAACCGTAATTAAAACAATCCAGGTAACTGATTTCAGGAAAAACAAAAAACTTATTCCTAATAATATTTTATTTTCCCGTTATTCTAAAGAAAATGACCATAAAATTATTAGTAAAAACCCTTTGAAAAACAGGTGTAGCAGAATTTGGAAGTCGATGGTTATTCTGTATGACGGATGTGTTGTTCCTTGCTGTTTTGATAAAGATGCTGATTTCCCGGTTGGATCGTTGAAAAGTAAAAATATATCCCAAATTTGGCAGAGTAATGAATTTAATTTATTTAGAAAAAATATTCTCCGCAACAGAGGTAAAATAAAAATGTGCTGTAATTGTACAGAGGGATTGAGAAATGTGTATGTTTAAAAAACTAGCTATACAAAGTCCAAAATAAATTATTTTTGAATTAAAAGGTTATAAACAATATATTACATCTTTTACCCGCCTAAAAACATTTTTCCGTGAAATTAAGACAAATCTCCTTGTTTAGGTTTAAATGATTTTTTAACTTAAATAAGTAACTTAATTTACATCTAATAATTCCATATTAAATAACCTAGAAAGGAGGTTAAATAAAGAAGTAACAACAAAAAAACTCTCCCTGTATCGGGATTTCTTAATTCTCAATTGTCTAATTAAACAATTTAGTCATGAAAAAAGTATTAAGTTCTTTAGCAGTAATTCTGCTAATATTTACCGGTTGTGAAAAGGAAAACTTGGATGTGGATATTCAAGAGAGTCATGGGAATGTTCAAGGAAGTCGTTTAAAAGCTTACTCGTCGGGCACGGATCACGGCTACTTCTGGACATTATATCAAGAAGGTGGGTCAGCGGGCATATCGTTTTCAGATGCAGGAACTTATGCTGGCAATTT
>CAZWGG010000668.1:1580-3270 GCA_964633305.1 uncultured Bacteroidales bacterium | reverse complement strand
AAAGTAAAAACAAAAGGATCAACATCAGGAGATGTATCGAGAATAAAATGGGATTTTGGAGATGGAACTACGAATATATTTTCTCTTGATCCAATCCATTACTTTACAAATAGCGGTAACTACACTATTTGTCTTACAACATATAATGATTTTCTGAAAACAAAATGTACACAATGTAAAAACATTATTGTTTCTGGAATTGAAAAGCAAGAAATAGATCATAACCTAAAATTAAAAATACATCCTATTCCTGTAGCTGATCAACTTAACATTGAATTGTTTTCTGAGTCTAATAACGAATTAAAACTGACTTTATTTAATTATACAGGGGAAGCTATGTTAATGCTTACAAAATATGCAGAATATGGCATAAACAAAATGAATATTGATTGTTCCGGATTAGCCAAAGGAATATATATATTGGAGATTAGTACATCAACTAGTAACATAACAAAAAAGATCGTGCTAAAATGACAGAATTTTATTTTTTTTGTATATAAATGTCTCGTAAAATATTTTCAATATTATTTGTTACATTACTCATTCTCCACAGTTGTATAAAAAAAGATGACAAAACTGTTGACGAATACCGTAATATACACACAGATACCTGTTACTTAAAAAAATCTATAGATTCTTTAAATAATCTTGCATGGGAATATTTGAATATAAATTCAGATTCCTCAATAATCATTATTAACTCGGCTCTTCTTATATCTGAAAAAAGTAACTACAAAGCCGGACTTGCTTTAAGTCTTAATCAGAAAGGAATTATTTTTTACTATACAGATAAATACGATTCTGCAACATATTATTTTAACCGGGCAAAAGAAATTGCCTATAAACTTAAATTGAAAAAGAAACTTGCCAGTATTTATAATAACATGGCTTTAGTTTCAAACATCGAATGTAAATTTGATAGCACGTTATCATATAATTTCAATGCTTTATCATTATGGGAAGAATTTAACGATAGTGCAAATATCGCTAAATCTCTAAATAATATTGGCATGGCTTATTATTCAATGAACGTATTTAACAAAGCCTTAGACTATTATAATAAATCATTAAGTATTAAAAAAAGGTTGAATGATTTGGACGACATAGCTTCTACGTTAAACAACATGGGATTAATCTTTTTGGAAAAAGGAATACAATTAGATGAACAGTACCTGGATAGCTCGATTACATACCATAAAAAAGCCCTTTTATACAGGGAGGAAACAGGAAATACAAGAGGTATTGGCCAATCTTATATAAATCTAGGAAATTCATACGTGGAAAAACAAAATGATATTGAAGCGTTAAATTATTTTTATAAAGCGTTAGCCATATTTAAAAAACTTGATGATCCTTCTGAAACAGCCCTAATTCATTACAATATAGGATGCATTTACTTAAATAGTAAAAAATATAAACAAGCAGAAAAATCATATTTGCAATGCCTTAAAACAGCTCAAGAAATTAACAATACAGACTTATTGAAAGATGTTTATAATCTGCTGGCAAAATTATATTCAAATACAGGTTACTTTAAGAAAGCATATCATTTCAGCCGGTTATACAATCAATTATATGATAGCATATTTACAAAAGAAAACTTGCGGAAAATAGAAGAAATTAGTTTGAAATACACTCTTCAAAAAGAACAAAATAATTGGTGTGGTTTACAAGACGTTGTTGCCAACGT
>CAZWGG010000668.1:0-1570 GCA_964633305.1 uncultured Bacteroidales bacterium | reverse complement strand
TTGCAAAATCAGATATTATAATACTTAAACTTAAACAAAAAAGGTACATTATTACCATATACCTAATACTAACTATACTTATTTTTACCGTGGCTATGCTAATACTTAGAAGCTTATATAAAAATAAAAACTACAATAAAATACTTGAAAATCAAATTAATATTATTGATTATAAAAACCAGTTATTACTAGATAACCTTAAATATGCAAAAGTAATCCAGAATGCGTTTTTACCAAGTCATTCGTTATTTCAAAAAATATTTCCTGATTCATTCATTATCACAATGCCTAAAAACTATGTAAATGGAGATTTTATTTGGTATTATAATACAAAAAAATATAAAGTTGTTGCATTAGTAGATTGCACAGGGCACGGAGTCCCGGCTTCCTTATTATCGATAATTGGGACTTATTTATTAGATATAATAGTAAAAGAATTTGGTTTGGTTAAACCATCGAGGGTCCTGGAAAATCTGAATATTTTAATTAAAAAACAATTCGAAAACGGATTGGGAGATACTGAAATTGTTGAAAGTATGGATGTTGCTTTATGTTATTTTTATGATTCACACTTGGTTTATTCCGGTGCTTATATGCCAATTATTGTAGAATCTAAAGGAAAATGCACACTTTATAAAGGAGATAAGATTCCTCTTGGAGGGTATGCAGTTAAAAGACAAGAAAAATACTCTGAAATATCCATACCCATATTAAAAGGAGATAAGGTATATTTATTTACAGATGGTTTTTATGATCAATTTGGAGGCCCAAAAGGAAGACCTACACACATCAAAAACTTAGTAAACTTAGTGGCTGATTGTCAAAGTCTTTCAATTTTTGCACAAAAAGAATACTTTGAAACATACTTGAAAAACTGGATGAAAGGTTATGAACAAATTGATGATATAACGTTAGTTGGAATAAAAATTGATTAGTGATAACACCTGATTATTTGAGGGCATAAAAAACATACCTCCGTCAGGATCCGTCACTTCCGTATGTCGAGGAAAGTGTTCATTCACCAGCTCAACCATTTTTTTTCTGTAAATAATAGTTCTGCCTAATTCTTTTTAAATAGTGGTCTATATCATTATGAACTAAAAATTGATATATCACATGTTGAGTGATATTATTCGTATGAAGGTCAGTTGCTTGCTTTGCTTTAAGTAGATAAGGCATTAAATTTTTTATTAATAAATATCGTTTTACTATTTACCAATTATTAAATTTGTCTTTTAATGATTTTATGATTTAACTATTTAGTATGCTTTTTTGGGAAATAAAAATACCGACCTACTTAGTTAAGAAACAAAATATTGTACGAATTATATTGTTTACAGCTGTTTTTGCCCTGGCATTTATAAATATTTATGCTCCTTTTGGAGTAAACTATTGGTATCATGTAACTAAAATTCAACTTTTTTTATATTCAAGTTTGGTAATATTGACAGGTGTACTTGTAATTGTGATAAGCAGAATAATTATGTATCAATATAGTAAACACCGAGAAATCACTATTATTCAATATGTTATTTGGGTTTTCACCGAAGTAATCAGTATGTCGGCTTTT
>CAZWGG010000667.1:0-3273 GCA_964633305.1 uncultured Bacteroidales bacterium | reverse complement strand
CACGTATTCCCAGATATGAGGCAATTTTGCTTGTTTCGTTATATGAAAAGCCTTTTTCGCTAATTCGTTATCATCAGTAAGAATTAATCCTCCTCCCCCTGTAGTGATTATTTTATTTCCATTAAAACTTAGTACACCGATTTTACCAAATGTGCCACAATGCATTCCTTTGTATAAAGAGCCAAAACTTTCGGCTGCATCTTCAATTACAAGTATTCTATATTTATTACATATTTCAATTATATCTTCTATATTACAAGGGTGACCTATTGTATGGACAGGTAAAACTGCTTTTATAACACGTTTTGTAAGTTTATTAACACATTGGTTGGTTGAAGTATCCATAAATGTATTCATTTTAAGCCAATACTCAAGTTTATCAACTGACATGCCTAATGTATTTCTATCAACATCAATAAAAACAGGGTGAGCATTGACATAACTAATTGAATTAACAGTAGCTATAAAAGTTAAAGGTTGTGTAATTACCTCTTGTTCGTATTTAACACCAGCCAATATTAAAGAAGTATGAAGAGCTGAAGTTCCATTTACAACTGCAATGGAATATTTAGAATTTGTGAAATCTGCGACTTTTTTTTCAAATTGATCAACATATTCTCCAACACTTGATACAAATGTTGAATTTACGCATTCAGTTAGATATTTTTTTTCATTACCTTTTAAAAATGGATTGTGTAATGATATTTCGTCATATGGAGTTTCATACAATTCTCTTATAAAATTTACAATCGAATCATATATTCTAGTCATGAAGGATCAAATTTAATAGTAAAATAATATTAATTATCTATCCATTTATACATTATAAATGTCTGCTTTATAGTATCTTAATTTATTAGAATTATTGAACCAATTACAAGTTTCAATTAATCCTTTTTCAACCGAATATTTTGGATTAAATCCGGTTAACTCGAAAAGTAACTTATTATCTCCCACTAATCTGTATACTTCTGAATTTTTGGGCCGCATTCTTTTCTGTTCTGAAACAAATTCAATATCTGAATCTGATTTCATAATTTTTTTTATTAGAATGAGGATATCTTCAATTGAAAATTCGGAATTGGTAGCTATATTAATTTCTTTACCAATTGTAGTGTTTTTCTCAGATATTGCAATTAGTCCCTGACAAGTATCTTTCACATAGTTAAAATCTCTTGTTGGAGAAATATCTCCAAGTTTAATTTTTTTACATCCCTTTGCTATTTGGATAATAATAGAAGGAATAATGGCCCTAGCTGATTGACGTGGGCCATATGTGTTAAATGGCCTGGCAATTGAAACTGGTAAACTAAAAGCATTAAAAAAGCTTAAAGCAATAGCGTCAGCTCCTATTTTACTTGCAGAATAAGGTGATTGAGGCTGTTTTGGATGTTCTTCTGGGATTGGGACATATTTTGCAGTACCGTATACTTCAGATGTTGAAGTATGAATTAATCGTATATTTCCCACTTCTTTTGCAGCCTGACAAATGTTCAATGTACCTTTAATATTTGTATCTATATAACTGTCAGGAGAAATATAAGAATAAGGAATTGCAATTAAGGCTGCTAAATGAAAAATAATATCAACATTTTTTACTAACAATTTACAAAAATGAGGATCTCTGATATCACCAGATATTATCTCTAAATTACTTGAACAAGGCAAACTTTCTAACCATCCCCAATTGTTAAAAGAATTATAAAAAGAAAGAGCCTTAACTTTGTAATTTCTTGAAAGAAGTATTTCTGTAAGGTGGGAACCAATAAAACCATCAGCACCTGTTACTAAAACTTTCTTCATCTTTAATTTTTCTATTATTGAAATCAATTATTGTTAATTTAAATACATCCATCCATCTTGATAAAATATTGTCCCAATTTACAAAATCTGCCATAATTTTTCTATCAAGAATATTTATCTTTTTACCTTCTAAGACAAATTTCATAGCATTATACCATTGCTTGAGTTTTTTAGGAAGAACAAGCATACCGCATTTGTTCTCTTCAAGCATTTCCGCAGCTAAGCCTGATTTAGTAGTTATAATTGGTTTCTCCATCAAAATAGCAATAAAAGTTGACATTGGACCAGTGTTTGCTATATTCATTGAAACAAAAGTGTCTGCAGCACAATAAAGTAATTTTAATTCTTCTTCATCAACGTATCCAGTAAAAAAAACTTTCTCTTCTAATTTATACCTCTTAATTAATTTTTTTAGTTTGTTTACATATTCTGTTTCTCCTTGTGATGTAAATATACAGTACAAGTCATATTTTTTAAGCTTTTTAATTGTTTTTAAACATTCAATAATCAAATAACTGGCTTTTAATCTTGAAGAAAATAAGAAGATATGTCCTTTGTTCATTAAATTTAATTTTTCTCTAGCTAAATCTTTTGAAATATTAGACTTCCAAAAATTAATATCTGTCCCAATTGTATTAAAATAAACGTTACAATTATACTTATTTTTTAATTCCGGTATATATTTTTTATGTGCTACAATAAGATTATCCATTTCTTTTAATATCTGCTTATATTGGTAAGATTTAAATATTTCGTGAATAAGTCTAAAAGGATTTTTTGATTTTAATTTCCCAAGTAGCCATGCACCATTTAGACCATGAAAATTAAGAATAGGTATTTTATATTTAAAAATTTTTCGAAGAATAACTGCCAATGGTTTTCTTGAAGCTGGCAATACTAATAAAAGTTGCTTATTTCTATTATTATTAATATAATCAATTAAAAATGTTTCCATTAAAGGAGAATGAATTTGTTTTCTTTTATTTATCCCATACCAAGTAGAAATCATTTCTATAGGAAACGATTTAGTGATTAGTCCATTCTCAAATTTATATTCGTATACTTTGTCTGCTCGTTTATCAGGACGCCATACTTCCCAAATTATATCAGGATACTTTTGTAATATTTTATATCCTAATTGATAAGCCCAATCTTCCCTCCAAACACCAATCTTATCTCCATTGTTATTAATCCAAAAATGAGCTGTCCTTTTAAGACTTTTATTCCCTTCAATATACCCAAATTTAGGAGAAAAAGCCATTATATATATAACATGAAGCCTTTTATTCATTAATTTCATTTTTAAAATAAGTAATTACTTTTTTCACTTTTAGAAGTTCTAAAAATTCTTCAAAATGATTTTTTTTCATAAATCCTGTTACATAAAGTATTCCATAAATTAAAAAAATGTATATTAATATAATAACAATCCACCAATATGCTATTGTTTTTGATAATACCACACCAAGC
>CAZWGG010000666.1:0-3278 GCA_964633305.1 uncultured Bacteroidales bacterium | reverse complement strand
TAATGACTTCAATTCTTTCAATTTGATCAAAAGGAATATCAAAGTTTTCATTAACAAAACTTGACCATAATAAATCGAACATGGGTGTGCCGTCTAACAATACCAGCACCGACCCTTCGTAAGAATTTCTGATATAAGCGTTAGTGCTTTTATAATCATTAAACACTGCCCAAAATCCGGGTACTTGTTCACGAATCAATTGTATTAGATTTTGAGCAGTTGAGCGTTAACAGAAATGGCAACGATACAAGATAATATCAATGCTTCGATTACAATCTTTATCCTTTTCATATCCGGTTTTTTATGAACTTTTCTTAATTTAAATTACTCATAATCTATGATGTAAATTGGCAATAAGTGGTGATTCATATCATATTTTGCTGCTAATATTAATCATCTATTATGGAACAATATGAAATTATACAACATTACAATGGACTACAAAACTATCAAACCGTAGACTTCCTGCCAATAAACGCCCCTTACAAGTTACTATTGCAGGGGTTTTCAATGTAATGAAGGTATTACAATTGGGGCAAATATTAAGTCCTGATTTTGTTGACCTAGACACTTTTAAGTTCGGGATGAGGAACTAATCATAAATTTTATTACTCATGTCTATAAAGCTCCCCCACTTTCTTCCTTCTCATACTCTACAGACCTGTTTATCTTTTTTATTTTTCTGCCATAACTAAAGTTATAACTAAACTCTATGCTAAATATATGGTGTACATCAACCATTCCCTCCCATTCTTCATAGTATCCTTGTGACCGGGTTTTAACTTTTGTATAAGTGAAATTTTTGATAAACGGGTTATAAAACATTTCAATGCTTGCTTTACCCGATAATTTCTTTTCTACTCCAAAAATTACTAGCAAATCGCGTGAAAACTCTCTTTGGTAAGAAATGTTAGGACTATTATAATACGAAACTGCAAACAGTGAAAACTCTTTTGGTAAAATAAAAATATTTGTAATTCCCAGCCTGTAGCTTAGTTTTTGGTCATATTTTTCCAGCGATAAAGCTTGCTTCGAATCTATTCTCTTATTGTAAAGTGAAAAGTTTCCATTAAATCTCCATCGCTTTATCAATTGCAGGGCAGTATTTATATTGATACCATATTCTATTTCTTCCCCGATATTGTCCTGGAAAATTTCCGTTACTCCGTTATCACCGGTTGATGATACATCCTGGATTCCATTTTTTATGTGCCTAAGATAAAGTTTAGGAGATAAAAAATTATTGCCAAAATTTTTTGAATAAGTAAGTTCAATAGAATTTTCAATAGTCGGCCTTAAATCCGGGTTTCCTTTTTTTAGATGTAACGAGTCTGTCCAGGTTTCAAAAGGATTTAAACTGTTAATAGAAGGCCTGTTGATTCTTTTTCGAAAAGAGAATTTTACATTTTGTTCTTTTTCCAGGCTTCTTGTAACACTAAATTGCGGTAAAAAAACAAAATAATCGGTAGTTGTTGTATTATTAATATCAATATAGGAATATTCTCCTCTAAAACCAATTTGCCATTGAAACTTACCAAATTTTCCCAACACGTTATAATAAGCTGCTTGCCGTCTTTCCTGGTATTGAAATTGATCTTCCCTATCGCCCAAAGGGTTTTCTGCAGAGTAATTATATTTAATATTATTGTCCATCCAGCTTGTATAGGATCTAATACCTGCTTCATTTTTTATTTTTTTTAAGAAAAAAGAATAATCAAGTTTTACTTCAATGGTATTTTTTAAGTTATCAGTAATATCGTTTCTAAATAACTCATTATCTATAATCGTAAAATCATCAGAATTAAAGTATGTATCAGTATAATTGTTTTCGGATGTACCGGATTGTTTGTTAAAATAAGATTCTGCTGTTAGCTCACTTCCTTCCTTGTTCAATTTACGCTTAAAAAATAAAGAAAAATAATGATTATCGTTTATAGTCAAACTATTTGTATTTGTTTCGTAATACTCAGATAAAACATGTTGCCGGTACGTGCTATTTTTACTCAAAAAATCATCTGTTATACCTCTCCAATTTCGCCATTCACCTAAAAAATTCAGTGAAGTTTTTCCATTAATAAACCAATCAAACCCGTAGTTCATATAATTATTTTGCCACCTGTTAATTCCATTGGAAAATTTCTCAAACCTGTATGGATCATTATATGATTCATCAAGCCGGGTAATAAGTTTCTGGCTTCCTTCAAACTTTTCTAGATGCAATCTATCACCTGCGTAAACTCTAATCTTCTGATTTCCGTATTCAATGTTTGCCCGGGGATTAACAATTATTTTTTGAGGGTGAGGTACCGGTATTTTAACAGAGCCATTTACACCAAAACTTTTAACTTTTTTCAATACTATGTTAATAATACCTGAAACATCAGAATCGTACTTAACACCGGGATTTGTTAACAACTCTACTTTATCAATCATTTGAGGATCAAGTTGTGCAAGAAAATCTTTATTTCTTAAAACCCCATCAACATAAAATTGAATATCCGACCGGCCTTCGAGCCTCACGTTTTCCTGGAAATCTACATCAACAGAAGGTATATGTTTTAATACATCTAACCCTGAAGTAGATGTTTTTCTAATATCATCATTCAATGTAAATACTGTTCTGTCAATTTTTTCTTCACCTTTTAATCTTTCTTCTTTTATAACAACCTCATCTAACGAAGTCATTTCTTCTGTTAACTCCATTGATGATAATTCTATTTTTTTATTTTTTCGCGAAATCTCAATATCATTAACCTCTGTGGATTTATATCCTATAAAAGATACCCTGACGGTATACTTTCCATAAGGCACATCGGTTAGTTCAAATATCCCCTTATCATTTGAAATTACACCGGTCATTATACTGGTATCATTTTCATTTATTAGTGCAACAGAAGCATAGGAAACTGGTTCGGAAGTTTTTTTGTCAATAATCCGGCCGGTTATTGTTCCCATATCATCAACCAATTCGTTTGCCTTACCCGTGAAAGTTGAAATGCAAATTCCTACTATTAAAGTGCATAAAAATTTTCTCATAAACTTAGTCTTTCGTTTTATTCATACTCATTCGTATTCTTGCCCAACTTTGATTACATATTTTGTTCCAAAACTTATAACATATTGATTTATTGAATTTTATAATCATACACGCGTTTTTAAATTATTTTCTAACTGACCGAAATAAAACAGTTTCTGTACGATAATGAACACTTATTCTCATCCGATACTTAGTGCCTGCCAGAAAACTCCTATTTTTTAAAGTCTTTGATAAGAAAACG
>CAZWGG010000665.1:0-3298 GCA_964633305.1 uncultured Bacteroidales bacterium | reverse complement strand
TAACAGACGAGATTTTTTCTCCACGGATTTCCAGGGTTAGTTCTGCATCTTCATTGGGGTTAACATGGGCTATGGTAATATGGATAACTCCATTTTTATCTTTCGAAGCCGAAGCATGCAAAGCAGGAATTTGTTTACCCTCTATTTCATAAGGTTTACATTGTATATCAAGTGGAATCAACGCTGCATCATGATGTACCTTATACATTTCATATACATAATAGGAAGGAGTAAGTACCATTTTTTCATCTTTAGTGAAAATCATAGCTTGCAAAACATTTATGGTTTGTGCAATATTGGCCATTTTTACCCTGTCACAATGGTTATTAAAAATATTCAGGTTTATGGCTGCGATTAGGGCATCGCGAAGGGTATTTTGCTGAAATAAAAAACCCGGATTTGTTCCTGGTTCTACATTATACCAGGTACCCCATTCATCTACCATGAGGCCTATTTTTTTATCAGGGTCATACCTGTCCATTATATTGGAGTGTTTCGTTATAATATCTTCCATATATAATGTATTCTTTACAGTAGTAAAGTATTCATTTTCATCAAACTGGGTGGCGGAGCCTTTGTCGTTCCAGTTTTTTGGTAAGGTATAGTGGTGCAACGAAATTCCGTTCAAAATATTATAAGGAATATTTTTCATCAGGGTTTCTGTCCAATAGTAATCTCCAGAGCCCGGACCTCCTGCAATTTTGTATAATTGGTTATTTCCATAATTCCTGCAATATGTGGCATATCGCCTGTATTGGTCGGCATAGAAATCAGCAGTCATGTTACCTCCACAACCCCAGTTTTCATTTCCAACCCCCCAAAATTTAACTTTCCATGGCTTTTCATGTCCGTTTTTTCTCCGCAAGTTTGACATTGGGCTCTCCCCGTCAAACGTGATGTATTCAACCCATTTTGACATTTCTTCAACAGATCCGCTTCCCACATTTCCA
Source organism: uncultured Bacteroidales bacterium (assembly GCA_964633305.1). Lineage (GTDB taxonomy): Bacteria > Bacteroidota > Bacteroidia > Bacteroidales > UBA10428 > CAZWGG01. The sequence goes on along the minus strand of CAZWGG010000665.1, from coordinate 2,348 downwards.
CAAATGTAGGGTTCTGTGCCCAACTGCTCACACAAGTCCAAAAACTCATGAGTGCCAAAGCTATTATCTTCTGTAACACCTCCCCAATGGGTATTTACCATTTTGGGGCGTTGATTTCGCGGCCCGATACCATCCATCCAGTGATACTCATCGGCAAAACAACCGCCTGGCCAACGCAGGTTGGGTATGTTTAGTTTTTTCAGGGCAGCCACAACATCATTCCTTATCCCTCTTGTATTAGGTATGGAAGAGCCTTCACCTACCCAATATCCGCCATATATACAATGCCCGAGATGTTCAGAGAAATGACCGTAGATATGGCGACTTATTGTATCTTTAGCCAAATCGGCATTCAAAACAATTTTATTTTTTGAAATTTGGGCTGATGCAACCAGGTTTAAAAAAAGAAAGGTTGTGCAAATAATTAATTGAAAAGGTTTTTGTTTCATGAGCTTAGTTTTTATGTTTATTTAAGTGTAATAATAACACTTCTTATTTATTTTTAAAAATGAAACAAGAAAAATTTCAGCAGTTAATAGTGTATACCTATATCTAGATAGTGCAAATAAGAAAAGTCATGTATTTTAAAAGTAGCTTTAAGAAGGCGTTAAGAACAAGGTACGCAAGATATTGACGCCTTCTTAAAGCCACTAGTTATCTTTTTCAATATCCATCTGGTTTAATTAAATCAAAAGAAGGACTTGCCCCTAAATTCCATTTATCAAAAAGATCAGGATGGGCAGGGTCATACGGTTCAATATCATGAATAAGATAATTAGCCAAATCGAGTTTATTTGCCTTTATTCCTTTAACAATACATTTTGCTAACTGGTAAGCACCATAAGTGCTGTGGTGGGAGTCATCTTTTAGTTCTTCTTGCTGGCCCGGAAATGTACCTGCCGGATAATGGACAAATGCTTTTTTAGAATTTTCAATTCCTAATGCCTCATATAAAACTTTACTCATAGCATTTAAGTCGATAAATGGCACTTGTTCTTCCTGGGCAACTTCACTCATTGCTTTAGGATAATCGCCGTGTGTATTTATTATTTTCCCGTTTTCATCGAATTTTCTTCTGTGCATTGAAGATATGAGAACAGGAACAGCTTTGTGTTCCCTTGTTTGTCTAACAAATTTTTTTAGGTATTCTTTGTATGTAGTATTTGCTTCTAGGTAACTTGTTCCTGGTTTTTGGTCATTATGACCGAATTGAATAAACAAATAATCTCCGGGCTGTATTAAAGATAAAATTTTAGTCATCCGCTTTTCTCTTTCAAAACTTTTCATTGCCTCCCCTGATTCTGCATAATTAGCAACTACTATACCCGGTTTAAAGAAATACGGTAACATTTGTCCCCAGGCCGCCCATGGTTCATGCTCCTGGTCAACAACAGTGGAGTTACCTGCAAGAAATACAGTTTTAGCATTTTTTACTTTTTTAATTTGAACGGCATCAATACATGGACGTGCCCCGTTAAATTCAAGTGTGAGTTTATTATCCCAATTCAGGAAATTGGTTTCACGTGATTTTAGGATGATACTTTCTTTGTCATTAATTCTTGGTGTACGAACATTTACCGTAAATCTTTCTTTTTTAAATTCACCAGGAGACATTTCAATGTTTTTTAACATTAGCCTTCGTGATTCTGCTTTAACAGTGTTTATGGATTTACCTTTACGATCTCCAAAAGTTATTTTTACTTCATAATTTCCTTCAGGGATGTCAATGACAAAATAAAAAGGTTTATTACTTGTACAAAAATCGCTAGTCAGTGCATCTTTTCCTCCCCGGTCAATATCCTCAACTGGCATTTCGCTAACAAATCCATAACCGCGTTTTTTAGTGTATTCCATATTACCTGTTACTTTTATGAAACCATGGGCTGTCTTTCCTGTACCGAAATCAAATTTAATTGAGGTATTAGGGTTTTTCATTGGCAAATCAAGGGAAAAAGATGTGGACAAAAACAAGGTTAACAGGAATTGAATGAATGAAGATTTTTTTATTTTTTTCATCTGTTTATAATTTAATTTTTAATGGTCAGATGGAACTCACAAGAAAAAAATAATCATTTTCGTGTGTGTAATAAAATGATTATTTTTTTACATGTTCGTTTCATTTATTATTATGCATTATGTTTTGTAATATATTTTTCAAGTTTTAAAAATAAGCAATTGTAATTATATTTACTAGAGGGTGTCTCAAAACTCTGTGACTCTCTGTTTTTAACTCTGTGTAACTCTGTGGTTTAAAATATAAAATACTGAACCACAGAGAAACACTGAGAAGTTATACAAAGACACACAGAGAAAAAAATTAAATCATTTAACTTTTGAGACACCCTCAT
>CAZWGG010000664.1:0-3317 GCA_964633305.1 uncultured Bacteroidales bacterium | reverse complement strand
ATTAAATGAATTTACCTTATGTTTGCTTCTAACAATAACAAAAAAACAATTACAGTTTCAAATGAAAATCAAATTAATGTATTTTCTGGTTGGTGTCCTGATAAATTGTTATTTTTTAAATGGTCAGCAGGTATCAGATTCACTATATTTGAATCCTACAAAATATATAGATTGTGATAACATTTCTATTGTTAATAAAACAAATGAATTGACTTCTGATTGTGGTTCAGAGGAATGTAAGATTAAGGCAATATTTGAATATATTAGGGATTCTTATACTGATACAATTTTCACCAGTTGGATTGCCAGTGAAATTCTAAAGTTAGGGGGAAATAGTTGTCATCAGCGATCAATCCTGTTAGTTGCCCTTTGCAGGACAGCAGGAATTCCTGCACGTCTTCATTGGCAAAAAGTAAAGATACACGATTTTGAATTTCCGGATGCACAAGTTGATGATTTAGAATTTATACATGGTATTACAGGTGTAAAATTAAACAACAACTGGTATCTTTATGAACCTGTTGGGAATAAGGCAAAGTGGCAAGTTTGGGTACAAAGGGATGATTCTGTAACCGTAGATTTTGTGTATAAAAAAGATTGTCTTTTTCAAGATACCGATAAAATCCAATTAAAAACTTTGCCGATATATTTTTCTGATTATTTTGAGGAGATGGTACCTGTGAAAGAAAAAATACTAAAGAATGAGGTTAATTTTTCATATTAGGCTAAACTGAGAAAAGTGATATTTTATATGTATGCTAAGTTTTGTACCTGTTAATCTAATATAATTTCAATACCTGAGGTTTGAACCTCACAGGCAAATGGATTCAAAATTTTTACGGCACTCTTTTTTATCCTCATTATTCCTACTGTAGCCTTTGGCTGCAATTAAAAAAATAGACACTAATTTCACTAATTGTCACTAATAAGTTGATGTGATAAAATGTTTGATAGGATATGTTTTGTCATAACAAATAACTATTGCAATCAGTTCGGAATTCTTGTTGATAACAAATTCCGGCAAAAATTGTCCCGTAGACGAAATAATAAATAAAATGAATCATTTTAACCCTTTTAATCATCTTTATCACGTACCTGACGGCACTGACTTTTCTGTGTCAACCATTTATCTACCAGTATCTTGTCCCTACGGGACATTTAAACAACCCCGATTAGTTGCCCATACATTGGTTCAATACGTATATCTTTGTAAATTTTAAGGAATGCGTGTTGGATACGAATTCACTAACTAATAAAAATATTTATTTTTGTAACAGCCTTTTCTCTAGCAGTTTGTTTTTTTCTTTTAAATCCTCAACATCCTTATTCAGTTGTATTACATAAAGCGTTAATTCTTCAATTTTTTGTAAAAGTTTACTATTTAACTCACCCAGGTTTGCCCCTTTTGCTTCCATTTCTTTTGCAGGTTCAATTCCAGGCAATTTTTTGTTTTCTTTTATGTAATTTTCAACTTCCTGCAAAGTTTTGAGGGTATAACTATCTTCAAAAACAAAGTCTGCTCCATCTAGGTTTACTTTTACCTCATTTGCTCTTATACTTCCGGCCACATCAAGTCTATAAGCAGAATTTTGCGGTAAGTCTTTCCCTATTAATACAGTCCCATTTTTGAAAATTATATTACCAAATTCTTGGTTAGAGGTATTATTATAATTAAATATTATATCATTTGAAATATCGTTAATATATAAATAATTAAGCCATTTACTGTCAGTAGTAAGTTTTCTAAATCCAAAATTAACATTCCCTGTACTATTTTCTTTATTCTTTTCAGAAAAAAGTGAACATGTTGTCTGAGAAGAGGAGTTTACCGTTTCAAATCGAATTGCTGATTTACTCCATTTTGTACTTGAGGTATTCTGTAAATATATCCTTGGATTGTCTTTATTTATTATTAAATTTTCTGACATTTGTCCAAAGGAATTAAATGAAACAAATGCAAAAGTGCTTAAACTGACAATTAAGTTTTTCATTTCCTATATTTTATTTTTAACAATAGCTAAAACCAGTTTTTCAATAAAACCTACTTTTTAGGCTTTAAAGCCTCATACCCAAGATGAAGCGCATAAGCATCGAGAATAATCATGGCCGTATAAGCTTCCACAACAGGCCACATACGGGCAACTATAGTGGGGTCGCGACGGGTTACGGCAGCCAGCTCTTTGTTCTCCAGGCTAACCTTATCAATGGTTAACTGGGGTTTGGCTATTGTTGGGGTGGGTTTTACAGCAACTTTTGCCACAATATCCTGTCCTGTTGTCAGCCCGCCGGTTATACCCCCGGCATTATTGGATGTAAATTTCACCTTACCGTTTTCAACCCGCATGGCATCGTTGCACTCTGAACCCGTCATTCTGGCGGCTTCCATGCCACATCCGACTTCAACCGCTTTAACCGTTCCAATGTTCATCAACCGGCCTAATTCGCCATCGAGCTTATTGAAAACAGGTTCGCCCATGCCGGCAGGTACGCCGGTAACAATAACTTCAACAATACCTCCTGATGAATCGCCTTCTTTCATAATTCTTACTATTTCATTATGCATGGCATCGGCAGCCTCAAGGTCGGGGCAAAATAGTTTTGGGTTTATGTTGTATTTTTCTCTTATTTCTTCTTCATTAAACGTAGGCTTCGGGATTTCAGGAATTCTTTTCTCAAGATCGGTTAAAATGGCTATTTTTTCGAAAAACCGCATATCCGGCTTCATTTTATTTGAGCCAAAAATTTCAAGGTAAACCGGGTCGTACTTTTTACGTACTTCCCTGTAAGCGGCTGCTTTTTTCTTTATTTCTTCAACGGGTACATCTCCCATCTTTATACCTGCCGCCTCACGAACAAAAGAAACCACCCCAATACCATGGTCCTTTAATATTCTTTTGGCTATGCATCCTGCAGCAACAATTGATGAAGTGTACCTTCCGCTAAAGAAACCGGCACCTATTGAGTCATCAAATTCACCGTATTTCTGGTACGAAGCATAAGATGCATGACCGGGGCGCGGGGTGCGGTTTGTAAGCTGGTATTGTTCAATATGTTCAAAATGGCGGTCAACATTAGGTATCAAAATCACCAAAGGAGTGCCATTAGTGTATCCTTTATTTTTGAATCCCGGCATAGTGTCTGCAGCATTAACGCCGCTATATATTATTGGTACGTCTGCTTCTCTTCGTGGTGAAGTAAGCTCTCCCTGTCCGGGTTTGCGCAACATTAACTCTGTATAAATTTCTTCTTCAATAAAATAATATCCTGGTGGAACACCTTGAATGTTAATTGATAAACCTTCCTGGTATGATCCACCA
>CAZWGG010000663.1:0-3330 GCA_964633305.1 uncultured Bacteroidales bacterium | reverse complement strand
CATGGATATACGCTGGAGGGGCACACCATACGGCATTTAGTCAGGCCATAACAGCTGAATATATCGAAGATTTTGCCGAGATAGCCGGAATAGAATATGTCCATATTAGTAAAAACACTTGTCTTACCGACTTTAAAAAAGAATTACGCTGGAACGAAATGTATTATTCCCTGGCAAAAGGATTTTAGAGGGTAGTTTTAAAGAATTAATTGTTAGTTATTTAGTACGGAGAAGGAGGATAAAGGTAAAATGGAATTTCCAGCATTGTGATGCTATTATTTTAAGTCACTTTTTGATTGCTTGTTACACATTCCTTAAACATGTCCTCAAAAACCTTCCTCCAACCGGTCCATATTCCTAGTTCAGATAAGGATTCATTGTGCCAGAGGGAAACAAAGTGCCCGTTTACTGCTTTTACTTCATCAATAATTTTTTTTATTCGTTCAGGCGCCTCATGGCTTTTTAACTGTAAATAGCTATGTAGGGTTACTTCCATTACCTGGAAAGGATGAACAACCAACCCGGTTTCTTCTTCTTTGGTTAAATCATAAAACGTAAACGGGGTACATGTTCCTGCCCTAAAGCCAATTGAGCTTGCAAAACCCATTGAATAATCTTCTTTTATGCCGGCTTCAATTAATTTTTGATACGCATAAGGCATTTTTAATATCAAATAATGTTGCCTGTTTTTTACTATGGGTTCATTAATTACTTTTGTTAGTCTTTTCTTTTCCTTTAATAATCTGTTAAAACTTTTGTTGGAGTTGAAAGAAGAATGCAAACCTACTCTATGGCTTTTATGAATATCTAAGATAAGGTTTTGATAAGCTGGTTTCTGAATCGGTATATTTGTGTCGTGTCTGCCATAATCTCCAACAAGAAAAAAATAGATCGACCGAAAACCATATTTTTTTTCAATTTTATGAATATACCCATACGTATCAAACGGGTCTTTCCTGCTCCCTTTTATTGTTAATATCCTGCTAATAAGAGTTTTGATATCCAAGCGAATGAACGATTTTAACAAAGCTCCTGTTGTTCGGAAAAATCCTTTGTGAAGGAAAGCATAAGGATTGTCAATATCAATAGTGGATTGGAAACTGAAATTTCGTTCGGGAAATTCCATCCCTGGAAATTTGGTTTTTAATTTTTGTTCCAATTTTAACATCCATTTTTCGACAATTGGTTCCTCGAGAAAATTATTTTTATAGGCTAAACTTTCTTTGGCCTCAAACCTGTCATATTTTTCTTTGCTATAAGGCAGGTATTCTTCATAGCGGGAAATAAGGAAAAATGAAGCAGAAAAAATATCGAATGGAAGATCGGCATCTCCGTCAACCTGGTAAAATATTTTTATTCCTTCCCATTCCGTAACCCGGATTTGCTGTTTTTTTATTTCATTTTCATGTAATATTCCGTGAGGTTTTATTAGAATCTCATTGCCTGTCCTTTTTTCCGAATAACTTATTTTAGGCCCTTTAAATGAGTTAAATTCATTGATATTGGTTGTGAGTTCAAAGTTTAATTTTAGTATTTTGACAAATAGCTGGGCAAAGATGTAGTTTATTCTTGAATTTCTTTTTTCGGTAAATACCAGAAGCTTTTCCATACTCATTTCCTGAATTTGCTGGTAATGTTAGTAAACATTATGCAAATAATTTTTGATAGGGACAATAATTTATTATTTATTCTAATTAGAGTCTGTCCATAAAGTCAGCTTTTTTTGAGCAAAATTTATAAAATTTCTAAATTTTGTTATGTTTTGATTTAAAATATTACTTTTACCGGCATATAAAGTTTTGTATCAGAAGGGTTTCCCCTTTCTATACAGCAATCCAAAATCAAGTTGCTTTTCCCTGTTACCAGGTTAAGTTTATGCCCGAAAACAACATCCCCGCTAGCCTTTAACTATTATGGTTGACAGGATACCTTCAGAAAAGAGCAGGAGGGCGTTTACGAAAGTAAATTCAATATGGTTACATTTTTTTTTTGAAAAAATTTAAAATGAGATAACTTCTAAGAAGTTAAATATTAATATTGTTTAATCCCTATTGGTGATTTGCATTACCAAAATCAGGTGATTAATCCCTTTCCCTAATTTTTTTTAAAAAGATTGGTTTTCGGTAAATTTATATTACATGGTCATTACCGTATTTTTAAGTAAGAAATGTATAAAATTCACTTTAAAATTATGTTAAAATGAGAATCAAACGATTAAAATTAACTGCCATACTTCTGATAGGCCTTGGGCCAACAGGTTTGCAGGCACAGGAAGCAATATCAGCCTCGGGCAGTGGTGGTTCTGTAAGCTACACCGTAGGGCAGATTGTTTACCAAACCCACACTGGTACAAGTGGTTCAGTAGCAGAGGGAGTGCAACAGCCATATGAAATTTCAGTTGTAACAGCAATTAAGGAAACTGAAGGAATAAATCTTGAATACAAAGCTTACCCAAACCCTGCAACTGATTATATTATATTAAAAGTTAAAGATTATAACACTAAAAACTTGTTATATCAACTTTATGACATCAATGGTAAGCTTTTAGAAAGTAATAAACTTACAAATACTGAAACGGGTATTTCTATGGATAAATATGCGTCCACAATATATCTTCTAAAAGTTATAGATAATCAACAAGAAGTAAAAATATTTAAAATCATTAAAAAATAACAGTTATGAAAAAGATTTCTACCTTAATTGCGGCAATATGCTTGTTGTTGACAAGCTGGGCCCAAAGTCCTCAAAAAATGAGCTACCAGGCTATAATTCACAACAGTAGTAATGAACTGGTATCCAACCAGGTTATTGGAATGCAGGTAAGTATTTTACAAGGATCTGTATCAGGAACAGAAGTATATGTTGAAACCCAAACACCGACCAGTAATGGTAACGGGTTGATAAGTATTGAAATTGGTGGAGGAACTGTTGTAAGTGGAGATTTCGCTACCATTGACTGGGCAAATGGCCCTTACTTTATCAAAACAGAAACAGACCTGGCAGGTGGAACTACTTATACCATTACAGGTGTGAGTCAGCTTATGAGTGTGCCTTATGCGTTATATGCAAAGACCGCTGAAACAATAGGCGGGACAGTTAACGAAACTGACCCGGTATTTGGTGCATCTGCAGCCAGTGGTATAACATCAACCGACGTAACAAACTGGAACAATAAAATAGATGCTGAGCTAGATGGCAGCACAACAAACGAAATACAGGCGATTAGCATCTCGAACGACACGATTTTCCTTTCTAACGGGGGCTTCGTTAAACTTCCGGCAAGTAGTTCCTTTAGCGGTAGTTTCAACGACCTTACTAATGTGCCTGCCG
>CAZWGG010000662.1:0-3348 GCA_964633305.1 uncultured Bacteroidales bacterium | reverse complement strand
TAATTTTGATGCATTTGTAAGTTCAGAACAAATAGAAAAGTTTCATGAATCATTTGGGAAAGAATGGGTTGATTATTCTTTAGACGAGTACAGTATTCCAAATGAACAAGCCTATTTTAACTATAACCGGTATAAATCAATACGAGAGTTAGGGACATATTTTGAGAATTTGATTTCAACCTTGCTTGAAAAAATATATACCCGTGGTATAATTGATTTAAATGACTCAGAAGAAGCAATTGGTAGAGAACCTTCAATGGTAATGCTGGTTCGTGGAAATTTTGCAGAACAAACTGCAATTGGTGAAATTTTTACTCCAAAATCAGCCTACGAGTATCTCAAAAAAAGTATTAATGATGAATTAATTAACAATAAATCATTTCATTTAAACCGATACAGGAAGTTTTTTGATGATTTTGATCTGAACAATTTTCTGAAGATAAATATTAATTATGACGAATCGAAATCAAAAACAATTCAACAAAGCTTAATAGATGAAATTTCATTAACAAGGGACAGAATACAAGAAGGGCAGCGTATTATATCAAAAGGAGAACTTATAACACCCGAAAAATTTCAAATATTACAATCGTTAAAAAAAGAATATGAAAACAAAACAGGGTTTGTTACCACACAACTGGTAAAGGTAGGGAAGTTTATCCTAGTATTTTCTGGAGTTTTGATTATTTTTTTATGTCTGTACATTTTGCTCAAAGAAATTCTCAAGGATTGTTTTACCACCCTGTTTATTTTTCTGCTGGGTGTTTTGATGGTGTTTGCGGCAAGTACTATTATCAGGTCAAATATTATAAACTTTTACGTCATACCTTTTGCCATTTTGCCCATCATCTTGCGAACTTTTTATGACGAACGTTTGGCCCTTTTCATTCATTTTATCATAACATTGCTGGTTGGTTTTTTTGCGCCAAATAGTTTTGAGTTTGTATTTCTTACTTTTATTGCAGGTATTATAGCAGTTTTTAGTTTAACTAATTTTTATCGCCGTTCACGAATTGTATATACTGCCTTGTTAGTTTTTTTAACCTATGTTGTGGTTTATTTTGGCATATCGATATTAAAGGAAGGAAATTTACACAGCATTGAATTAAGGAGCTTGAGATGGTTTGGTTTAAATAGCTTTTTCATCTTATTAAGTTACCCTATGATCTTTATTTTTGAAAAAATATTTGGATTTTTGTCAGATGCAACATTAATGGAACTTGCCGATACAAATCAACCTTTGTTGCGCCAATTGGCAGAAAAAGCGCCGGGGACGTTTCAGCATTCGTTACAAGTGGCCAATTTGGCTGAAGAGGCAATTTTTAAAATAGGGGGAAATCCACTACTTGCAAGAACCGGCGCCTTATATCACGATATAGGTAAAATGGAAAATCCGATTTATTATATTGAAAATCAAACTTCTGATATAAATCCACACGATAATTTATCTTTTGAAGAAAGTGTTAAAATTATAATTCACCATGTTGAAAAAGGGGTGGAGATTGCCAAGAAACATAACTTACCACAACCTATTATTGAGTTTATTCGTACACACCATGGCAATACTACGATGCAGTATTTTTATCGTTCATATATCAAAAAATACCCGGAAGAAGAAGTTGATGTAAAACATTTTTCATACCCTGGTCCTAGGCCATTTTCTAAGGAAACAGCCGTGATGATGATGGCAGATTCGGTTGAAGCAGCTTCCAGGAGTTTAAAAAATATGAATGACAATTCATTGGAGAAACTCGTTGATAATATTATAGATACCCATCTTTTAGAAGGGCAATTTAACAATGCCGATATTACATTTAAAGATATTACAACTATTAAAGAAGTTTTCAAAAAGCGCCTAAGAAATATTTATCATGTAAGGATTAGTTATCCTGCTTAATTTAAGTTAAGAATGGCTTTGCATTTTATAAAATGTGTTAAGAGGAAAAGTATGCTTTTTAGAGAGAGAAGAATGCAAAAAACAATAAATAACAACATAAAGTATTTTAAAGATCAAAACCAGGTAAAAACGAGGGACACTGAAGAAACAAAAACAATACTCATAGTTCGTCTCACGACGGAATTGTCCAACTCTGTTACATTTTCAAAAATCTTGAAAATAATTTTTAAATCATTTACTTTTAAGTAATCTTTTTAGTAGCTATATGAAAATACTATTAATTTGGACATAATACTTGTGACATCTAAGTATCTTTAGAATAGTGTTAAAAATTAGCTAAAAAAACATTAAAATAAACTTATTTATATTTAAAGGCATATAATTGTATGTTATTTTATTATTTTTATATCTAAACACATATAATTTTTTATCTTTGTTAAAGATTATATTTAAAAACATATAATGAAAAGACTGGGAGAATTTGTAAAAGAACGGAGAAAGGAAATTAAAATGACTCAAGCAGAATTTGCTGAAAGAACTGGAGTTGCATTAACTGTAATAAGAAAAATTGAACAGGGCAAAACAAACCTTAATATGGATAAAGTCAACTTGGTGCTGAGAATGTTCGGACATGAATTAGCTCCTATAAATAGTAAAGAATTAACTGAATGAGAAGAGGAGAAGTATATTATAATGAACACTTAGCTGGGATTATTACAGAAACCAATGAGGGAGAATAGATGTTTATATTGTTATGAATTTTTGAACGAGGATGGGGATTTCCATAAGAAGTGCTCACTGGGATTTTTTGGGACATCAACACCTCCGAAAATCCCATATTCAATAGACCAAATGGCCGAATTAGCTAAAAATGTGGTAGAGAGAAGTATAGCAGTGCCTGGTGTACAACCTAAATTATCTATGACATTGATTAAAGAAATACGAGAAAACTCTAACACACGTTTCACTGTTGTCGGAGCTCTTGGTAGAAATTATATATTTAAACCGCCATCCGAAGAATATCCTGAAATGCCACAAAACGAGCATGTAACTATGCGTATTGCGGAGGCATTTAACATACAGGTAGTTCCTTCAAGTTTGGTACGATTGGCATCTGGAGAATTATCATATTTAACAAAGCGGATTGATAGAACCGAAAATGGCAAAAAAATTCATATGCTGGACATGTTTCAGATTACTGAGGCTTTTGATAAGTATAAAAGTTCAATGGAAAAAGTGGGTAAAGTATTACACAGTTATTCTGAAAATACTTTATTAGATAAAATCTTCTATTTTGAATTATCTCTTTTTTTGTCAAATAAAATGAAAATTGAATATAAAGAAATACTTGAATCCAAATATATGCAACTACAAATGATATAATTCTCAATGTGATTTTGAAAGATTATAAACTGGAAGTTATTTTTTATGCAAGTATTTATTTCATGAGA
>CAZWGG010000661.1:0-3350 GCA_964633305.1 uncultured Bacteroidales bacterium | reverse complement strand
GGTCTGGGCAACCATCGTGCCGTATTGAACAGCATTGCCATATTCTCTATGCACCAGTCTATCCTATGCCTGTAGTACGAATCATATTCGTACAGTATGATAACGAAATTGAATATCGCCCTGAATACCGAGTAGTGTCCACTGTTCTTCTCATACTTGAAGAAGAAGTCACGAAGCTCAATGAGCCGTCTGGTATTCTGGCGATAAGGCTCACCGTCATCCAGCGACGGCTCAGGCATCCTGACGAAGTGCTTATAGACTATCCACAGAGCATGGATAGTATGTAATGTAAAAGAGCCATGACATATATTGGAGAAGATTATCTTTCTGAGTTAATTGAGATTCTTGATAAAAAATCTTATGCAATAGTGGTTATTTCCAAATCAGGGACTACTACCGAACCAGCTATTGCTTTTAGGATTTTGAAAGAACATCTTGAGAGTAAAATTGGAAAAGAAAAAGCGAGGGAAATGATAATTGCAGTGACGGATTCTCAAAAGGGAGCCTTACGCAAACTTGCAACAAACGAGGAGTATAAAACATTTGTTATACCTGATGATATAGGAGGACGTTATTCTGTTTTTACACCTGTTGGACTTGTTCCTTTAGCAATAGGAGGTTTTAACATTGAATCGCTTATTGAAGGAGCAAAATCAATGCAGGAGCTAACCGGGGTAAATGTAGAATTCGAAAAAAATCCTGCTGCAATTTATGCTGCGACAAGATATTCATTATATAAAGCGGGCTTTAAAACAGAAATTTTGGCTAATTATGATTGTAAATTGCATTATTTAGCCGAATGGTGGAAACAGTTATATGGAGAAAGTGAAGGTAAAGAGGGTAAAGGTATATTTCCTGCAAGTGTTGATTTAACAACTGATTTGCATTCAATGGGACAATATATTCAGGAAGGAGAACGAAATCTGCTGGAAACGATAATATCTGTAAAAAAGCCACATTATACTCTTACCATTCCTTCAGATAAGGATAACCTGGACGGATTAAACTATTTATCCGGGAAACGTATTGATGAGGTAAACAAAATGGCAGAATTAGGTACAATGTTAGCTCATATTGACGGAGGTGTTCCTACTATTCATATACAAATTCCGAAAATAAATGAGTTTTATTTAGGTCAATTAATGTATTTTTTTGAAATGGCTTGTGGTATTAGTGGTTATTTGTTAGGAATAAATCCATTCAACCAACCAGGTGTGGAAGCTTATAAAAAGAACATGTTTGCACTTCTTGAAAAGCCTGGATTTGAAAAAGAGACCAAATTAATTAAATCTAAACTATAAAAACAGATAATTATTTTTTAACAATAATAGATGAATTATCTTGCTCATTTATATCTTTCCGGGTCGAATGAAGAAATATTGATTGGAAATTTTATAGGCGATTATGTTAAAGGACGAAAATATAAGAAATATTCGGAAAACATAAAAAAAGGCATCTTATTGCACCGAAATATTGATATGTTTACCGATACCAATACCATTGTTAGGGCCAGTAAATCAAGATTTAAATCGAAATACGGAAAGTATGCCGGTGTTTTGGTTGATATATTTTACGATCATTTTTTAACCCTGAACTGGAATAAATTTTCATCTTTAAGCTTAGATACTTTCATAAAAAATGTTCATGAGGTGCTTAACAAGAAATTCGAATATTTGCCTCAAAAAGTTAAAGCATTTGTGCCATCATTTATAGAAAATGATTGGATAGGTGCTTATAGGACTATTGAAGGAATTGAGCTTGTCTTGAGAAAAATGTCAAAAAGAACTTCATTGCCTGATCAAACAGGTTTTGCAATTAAAACTTTAAAAGAAGATTATGAATTTCTTGATGAAGAGTTTTTGTCCTATTTCCCCATTTTAATTGAGTTTGTTTCCGATAAATTTGAAATAAAGATTGATACTTTATAGGAGAATATATTAAGAACAAAGTGAGATTTCGTTATCTGTAAGGTAATCAAAATTTTGATTATTAAGCTTTTCATTTATAATTTGCTGATATTGCATATCAAAGAAAAATTCTTTATCTCCAAATGCAGGTTTTAAGTCATTTAACCAGTAAGCTGATTTAGAGAACTTTGCAAAAAAAGGTTTTCTTGTCCATTTAGAATCTCTTGCCTGAATAAAATTTAAAACAAAAACTTTTTCTCCTTTTATTTCAGTAATACCAACAATTTGTATTTTTCCGGGTCCACATGACATGCTTGGCCCCCTAACTGTCCTGCACAGCCCACTAACTTGTGAATACGCACCTCTAAAAATTCGACACGCCTGATCCAATGGTACCCCGAAATATTCTTGAGAACCTGTATTCCTCGTAATAAACATGTAATAAGGTATAATGCCCAGGCTTATTTGGTCTCTCCAAAGTTTGGCCCAAATATTAGAATTAGCATTAATGTGATTTAAAAGTGGGGATTGCGAACGTATTTGGGCTCCTGTTTTTAAAATATTTTTTATGGCTTTTTTGACCGCAATAGTTGATAATTCTGTAGGGTGGTTTATATTAGCCATTATTGCCAAATGTTTTCCTTTTTTCACAACTTTTCGAAATAAGGTCAAGAGTTCCATAGAATCCGGGTCAGAAATAAAACGGTAAGGCCAATAGCTTAAAGCTTTAGTCCCAATCCTTATTGATTTCAAATGTGAGATATTAGCATCAAGAATAGCGTTTATGTATCTTGAAAGATGATTTGTTGTCATAATCATTGGGTCACCTCCGGTTATAAGTAAATCGGTAACCTGCTTATTCATTTTCAAGTACTTAATTAAAAGGTCGGATTGCTTCATTGCAAATTTTAATTCGTTTTTACCAATAAATAAAGGCCATCGAAAACAAAATGTACAATAAGCATGACATGTTTGACCTTGGGTTGGAAAGAACAATACCGTTTCTTTATATTTATGCTGTAACCCGATAAGTCTTTCGTCGTTTACAACAGGCACGTTTAAATCCATTTGCCCTGCCGGATGGGGATTCAATTCTCTCCAAATTTCATTTGATATGCTTGCAATTTCAGCCTCAGAGACGTTATTTTTGACTAAATGGACAATCTTATTATATTGCGAGTTTGAAAGCATCCCTTTATTTGGAAAATTTAGGATAAACATTGGATCATTTTCAATATCTTCCCAATTAATTAATTCATTCACAACATAATTATTAGTTCGAAACGGCTGAATTCTGGCCAATGCTTTAATCTCAAACCTTTTATCTTTAGATAAGTTTTGAATCTGTGGAATTTTGAGAAAATTATGTATGTTATATGTTGTGTATATCATATATTATAACAGATTTTATGCGTTTTGGCAAGTTTTTTGATAAAAACCGAT
>CAZWGG010000660.1:0-3350 GCA_964633305.1 uncultured Bacteroidales bacterium | reverse complement strand
CATGGCCGTATGAGGTAATGTGTGGATATTGCGAGTTGGTAAAAGTTACAGGAGTGTAATCCATGGGCCCTACCACATTTCGTGTAAACGGCAGGATGGTATTGTGTTCCGGGGCCGTTGTTGTAAATTCAGGGCCATTATTGTACCATTCGGCGCCACGAACTCCTTCGTAAGTCATCAGGTTTGGATAAGTGCGGGTCCAGCCCCTCGGTACGAGGCATCCGTGGAAGTAAACCATCATCTCACTTTGAGCGGCATCGTCTAAAATATCAAGATATTATTTAATCATATTTTGTTTTTCACTTAAAAAAAAGTCAATTTTAACACCCGCCACCCCCATTTTTTTCAGTTTTGAAAACTCTTCCATCCGACTTTCGTGAGTAAACAAACGATCACGGGGCGTTGCCTGAATCCATTTAAATGCCCCTGAATTATACCATATTAAAGGTTTTACACCTTTAGAAAGTATATATTTCGTTGCATCTTCAATGTTACCACCATTGCCCATCTCGTCCCATTCCCAGTCGAGAAGCGTATAAGGCCAGTTCATGGAAGCAGCCAAATCAGCAAATTCGCATACTACCTTATAATCTTTGGTACCATGATTGTTGGACCAATAATTCCATGATGCAGTTCCGGGTTTAATCCAGTTGGTATTCTTTATCACAGATGGAGAGGATACATCGTCAACCAATGTCGATTCCACGATATCCGACAGGCTTCCCATTATGATTATACGCCATGGCGATTTCCACGGAAGTGTTATAGTAGGTTGAGGTTCCCCGTCTCCATCATTGGGATCGGGAAAAGTAACTTTATAATTAAATTTATCAACAATATTACTAAGTTTTGAACCACAATAACCCCGGTTTACATCCGCCTCATGGATCAGAAACCAGCAAGAACTATCAACTGCTTGAAAAAGTGCAGGGTAACACCAGTCCTGCTGTTCTTCATCGTCGTTCATTATATGATAAAGCTCTTCGTTTGCAAGGTTCCACTTTTCTAACCATCGTTTTGTGCTCTTTGGAATATTATAGGAAGTTACTTCGTCTTTCACGACAAAAGAACCTTCCTTATCCGGAAACTCATAACGAAAGGCTACACCATCATTATAAGCCCGGATTATTAAATTCAATTTAGCTTTGTTTGGGTTTTCAAAAAAGACTACCACCTCATTTGCTGAATTGCTGCAGTGGGTCCTTTTGCCGGATAATACGGAATACTGCTCTTTTATTAATAGAGGTTTACTTGCTTTCAGGAATATTAATTCCATCGAAAAATCCTGGTCATTGCGCGAAAGACCAAGGATTATTTTCGGAATTGCTTCGTATGTTTCGCCGTTTTTTAAATAGCGAACGCTTAAATACCATTCGCCAGCATCAGTATTTTGCTTGTTATAAAGTGCAATGTTTATTTTTTGGTTTGGTGAAACAACAGTCACTTTTTGTGAAAGCACAGTTATGGAGCTTAAGAAAATAAGCCCTATTATCATCTTATATTTCACTTGCTTACAATTATTTTTGTTGTTTTCATATCTTTATCATCAGAACTGTTTCCATATAAAACCTCATACTCTCCTTCTGTTACAAACATTTTTCCGCTTGGCCGGTCGTAAAACTCGAATGAAGTATAAGGCAGGTTGATTATTGCCTGACCGGTTTTTCCAGCTGCAACGTTAACTCTTTGAAATCCTTTTAACGTTTTGAGTGGCCCATCAATGTCGTTCACCTTACGCACGTACACCTGAACGATTTCAGTTCCTTGGAGTTTGCCGGTATTTGATACAGGTATGCTAAGCTCAACAGATTCGCTAGCTTTAATTGTTGTTTTGTTTAACGTAGCATTGCCAATGGAAAAAGTTGTATAACTTAGTCCAAAACCGAACGGGAAAAGTGCATCAGACATATATCGATAAGTGCGTCCTTTCATGGAATAATCTTCAAAATCGGGCAATTGTTTTATGCTTTTGTAGAAAGTGACGGGCAGTTTTCCCGATGGATTATAATCGCCAAAAAGTACATCGGCAACTGCCTGGCCTCCCGATTCACCACCGTACCAGGCCTGGAGAATGGCATCGCAGCTTTCGGTTTCGGGCATCAATGCAATGGCAGATCCGGAACAGTTTACAAAAATCACCTTTTTCCCGGCTTTTTTCAATGCTTTTAAACAATTACGCTGTACCAAAGGAAGTTCTATATCGGTACGGTCACCGCTTTTAAAACCTGGATATAATACAGGCATTTCTTCACCTTCGAGTAGTGAAGAAAGACCGCCAACAAAAACTACGACATCAATTCCCTGAAGTTTCTTTAAAAGATCATTATAATTAATATCTGTCTCTATGCCAAAATTAAATTCGATATTTGCCTGCCAATTATGCAGTTGGGCATAACGGATTTCTATTTTATATTTTTTGTCTCTTTCTACCTGGTATGGTATGCGTGATAGAAGTGTTCTCCAATTATTGTACTTTGTTAAAGATTCGCCATTCACTAACAACTCAAAGTATCCTGTAGCCCCACATTTGAATACAATCTCTTCATCTCGGGACGCTTCAAACTCAGTTTCATATTTTGCTGAAAAGCCTTCGAGTCGGACTGCCGGGGCAAACTCATGTTGTCCGGCAGTAGTTAATTTTATTGGATTTGTAATTTGTTGTGTTACAACTATATCACCCTTAAAGTCTTTATTATTCCAATAGATAGCTTTAAACCCTTTTTTACCATCAATTGAACAATTCGAGAAATAACTTTCAGTTACTTTATTCTCAACCAAATCACATCCCTTGTCATACAATATTTTATTTGACGGAAGTTTTGATGAAATTCCGTCGAGAATTGTAATTGTCTCTACAGGAGTTCCGTTATAATTCCCCCATAACACAGGTTTATTATTTGCATTTGGACCAATAACAGCTATTTTTTTGATTGATTTCTTTAAGGGAAGGATATTGTTTTTATTCTGAAGAAGTGTCATTGATTCGCGTGCCATATCTAAAGCAAGTTTTCTATGCTCATCGTTATTTATAACCGATATTGGAATTTTAGTCCAGGGTACAAGCGAATCGGCATCCATTTCGCCCAGATCGAAACGGCCAACCAATACACGCAACAAATGCCTGTTTATTTCTTCTTCTGTAATCAGGCCCTTTGAAACAGCATCAGGCAATTTTTTGAAAGAATAATTTTCCCAAACGCATTCCACATCGGTTCCTGCTAAAACGCCTTTTGATGCGGCATGGATGGTATCTGATGAGACTTTATGGCTGGTATAAAAATCGGTTATAGCTCCACAATCGGAAACAACTATGTACTTGAAACCCCAATCATCACGTAAAATTCTTTGTA
>CAZWGG010000659.1:0-3353 GCA_964633305.1 uncultured Bacteroidales bacterium | reverse complement strand
TTTTGTAAAGCTAAAAAATCCAGAACATTTAACAAACGGATATGTTAAAAATTTATTATTAAAAAGAAAAAAATATTTAAGATATGAAAGAAATGTTTAAGAGAGCCAAAATTGTTCTGATACTAGTTACTCTTATTATTGATTTACTTACTTTTCTAGTAACATATCGTTTTATGAGAATAAACTATCTATTTCCAGGCTTAATCTTTTACATAGTTTTTTGGCTTGTTCCGTTTGTATTCATTACTATGTTTATAATGGCGAAATTAAATTTTGAATACAGGCATCCAAAAGTTCTAACAAGAACATATACCGTAATCGCATTTTTCTTACTTTTCTATTTACCAAAACTAATATTTATTGTTTTCCATATAATAAATGAAGTTGTCAATCTATTAGTTTTATTTACAGTTAAATTATATGACATTATTTTTACAAACAGTTTGCTGTTTGAACCGTTCTCGTTTATATCATATGCAGGACTGTGTGTGGCATTCTTATCCATTGTTCTTATATGCTATGGCATTTTGGTTGGAAGATTTCACTATAAACTTGAAAACGTAACCCTTAAGTTTAAGGAATTGCCGGCTGCTTTTAACGGATTCAAAATTGTTCATATTTCCGATATACATCTTGGTAGCTGGGTAGGAAAAGAAAAAATGATGAAAAAGGCCATAAATCTCATAAATAACTTGAAGCCAGATGTTATATTCTTTACCGGTGATATGGTAAATAATTTCAGTGAAGAGGCACTAGGTTGGGAACCTGTGCTGAAAAAACTTAAATCAAGACTAGGAAATTATTCAATACTCGGCAACCATGATTATGGAGACTATTGGGATTGGAAATCGAAATACGAGAAACAAACCAATTTTAACATGTTGCTAGATATACAGAAAAAAATGGGATTTAGACTATTACGTAACGAGTCTGAAACCATCTCAATTAATGGACAGAAAATAGGTTTAATTGGAGTAGAAAATTGGGGAAAACCACCATTTCACCAATATGGAGACTTAATGAAAGCCCAATCTGGCTTAAACGATGTACCTTTTAAAATCTTATTATCACATGATCCATCACACTGGGAAGAAGAAGTAATAAATAAAACAGATATTGATCTGACTTTATCGGGGCATACACATGCTATGCAGTTAGGTATATCAATAAAAAACTTCAAATGGAGCCCTGTGAAATATATGTATAAACAATGGGCGGGTCTATATAGAAAAAATAAACAATATCTTTATGTTAACCGTGGATTGGGTTTTATAGCTTTCCCTGGTAGAATAGGCATGAGACCTGAAATAACAGTTATTTCACTTCGAAATGATTATTTAAAATAAATTAAAATTAGTTTTTTATTATATTTTATCACATTTTCATTTTCTTTGCATGATTATTAAAAATTATTTGAACAATGTTAAATGTAGAAAAAGACAAAGTAATTTCCTTAGCTTATGAATTAAGGGTTGATAATTCCAATGGTAAAGTAATTGAGTCGTTAGATACTAATTCACCATTTACTTTTTTATTTGGATCGGGAAATCTATTGCTGAAATTTGAAGATAAAATTAAGGGTCTGAAAGTTGGCGATAAGTTTGATTTTGATATTACCAGCAAAGATGCATACGGGGAAGTTAACCAAAATGCCATTGTTGATGTTCCAAAACAGGCATTTGAAATTAATGGTGAAATAGATGAAAAGCTACTTCAGGTTGGAAACACAATACCCATGCAGGATAATTCAGGAAACAGGTTAAATGGAGTTGTTAAAACAATTAATGGAAATACTGTTAAAATGGATTTTAACCATCCTCTTGCAGGAAATCATCTTTTTTTTAAAGGTGAGATTTTAGAAATCCGGGAACCAACTGCTGAAGAGCTTCAACATGGACACGCACATTATCCAGGAAGCTGTGAAGGATGTTCAGATTGCGGAGGAGAAGGAGGACATTGTTAAGCGGATATTGTTTTAAGGGATTAACTGTTTTGTTTATTCTTCTAATCCGACAATACGGAAATCATCAACATCTTTGTAAACCGGAAATTTTATTTTGTAATCGTATAATTTTTTTAATGAGAGTGAGGCTGTAACAAAATTCTCTTTATATGGTTCTAATTCGCATAGTATTTCTCCCTGAGGATCAATAATCATTGAATCTCCCGAGTAGGTAATATATCTTCCATCTGTCCCTACCCTATTAACACCAATTGTATATGCGTAGTTTTCAATTGCTCGAGCTTTAAGTAAAGTTTTCCAGGCATCTCTTCTTGCTTCTGGCCAATTGGCCACATAAATTAGTAAATCATAGTTATTTTGATTCCTGCTCCAAACAGGAAATCTCAAATCGTAACATATTTGGGGAAGTATCTTCCATTCTTCGAAATCTATAATAACTCGCTTTTTCCCTTGGTCATAGTTTTTTTCTTCATTGTTCATTCGAAATAAATGTCGTTTATCATAACTATAAATGTTCCCTTTTTGATTGCAAAAAATAAAACGGTTGTAATACTTATCTTTATCTTCAATAATAATACTTCCAGCAATAGCAAGGTTATTTTCATAAGCACATTCTTTCATCCAGGTTACTGTTTTTCCATGAATTGGTTCAGCCAGATGATTAGGATTCGTTGAAAATCCTGTTGAGAACATCTCAGGAAGAACTATAAGGTGAGGAGTATCTTCAATTTGATTAAATATTTGCTGATACTTTGACAAGTTCTGTTCCGGATTTTCCCAAATAATATCAGGCTGGATAAGTGTTACCTTAATTTCATCCATTTTTGTTCACTAGTTTTTAAGTTCTTTCAATTGAAGCATCTTCAATAACCAAAATATTCATACATTATGGTTGTAAGTTAAAATCATCAATAAAGCATTGAATAAGCGTATTTACATTTTTTTTAACACTATCGATCAAATTGGGAATGAGTTCGACATTTTCCTTATTTTTTGAATATTTTTCAATATCAACCAGTTCTTTCTCTAAGTCTTTTGCACCAAGAAATGAAATACCGGGGATGAACCTATGTGCTTCTCTACTTAATGCATCATATTTCTTTTTTCTAATATGCAGTTCCATTCTGGAAATAATTCCAGGAGCAGTTTTCCTAAAAGTCTCAAGCATATCAAGAATAAATGCCTGATCCTCGTTGGAGATTCTTTTCAGAAAGCTTAAATCATATTTTTTTTCTACCATTTCTGACTAAAGTTCATAATAATACGAAATGACCAGTATTATTTTTTATAATATTTTATTGCTTCAGGCAAGAATTTTTCAATTTCTTCAATCCTGTTTTCATTTGATGGATGAGTGCTTAAATACTCCGGGGGATTTTTAGTATTTTTT
>CAZWGG010000658.1:0-3356 GCA_964633305.1 uncultured Bacteroidales bacterium | reverse complement strand
ATTACTGGCACAATAAAACCGGAATCACTGGCATAAATCGAACCGTGTTATCCAGCACTTGACAAAGTTCGAATTCATATTTCATAATCTAAGAATTGAAATACACCAAAACATAACACCAAAGTTACAGGCTGGTTTCAAAATCTGACAAGGGTTCGCTTCGCCAGCCTCAAAAAATCTCCACCCTCGTACCTCGGGTAGTATTTTTTGGTCTGCCCTTGCATATTTTACCCCAACTTATCGTTTCATTTCAACCCTATTTCAGAATGGGGAAATCTTTGTAAAATTTTAATAGTCCAATAACTTCTGTACGCAATTTGTTGCGCACAAAGGTTTTCATCTTATTATCCATTAACTCACCCATACCTTGCAATAAACTCTTACCACTCATAGATTCAATTTTTTCGATGCATTTTTGCACGTAATCGACGAAAGGCATATCCATCCTGAATTCCACAATATTTTTATTGATCGGGGTTTGTTTTTGCATAAAAAACCAACAATCAAATATGTCACGGTTGGTGATCGACTCTCTGTCAAGCAACGCACACAGTTTATGAGCAAACATATCTTCCTGAACCATCACCAGTATATTAAGTCCCAGAAGGTTCTTTATTTCGTAGTTATTGTCAAATAATCGGTTTGTGATTTCCACTTTTAATTTACGTTCGTTTACACCATAGTCAAGCACAATCAACGGGCCATAAAACTTTTTGGCCTCATCGAATATTGTTCCGTACTTAAGCAATATTTTACGAACTTTTTTATAAACGATATCTTCTTTATTCGGATCAAGTAAATTAAAATCGAGATCTACGGAAAATCGTGGCAGGTTATAGAAAAACATTAGAGATGTACCTCCTTTAAATCCCAGGCAGTTCGAAAGTTCAATATCCGAATAAATATCTTTAAGAATCTGAACCAGGTAAAATCTGTGTTTGTTTATGTCAACCATTGGTAAGAATTTTTTTTACTTGTGCTGTCAACGACTTTGATTGATACTGTGGTAAAAATTTATAAATATCTCTTTTTTTTAAAGGATTGAGATTATCAAAGTGATAGTCTTTGTTTAAGTAGAGCAGGTCTAAAAATGCCCTTTCTACGGTTGCTATGTTTACATGGTTTTTCTGCCTTTCGATACCCATAGGATTCGTAAGTATTTCGCCCTTGATTTTACGGAAAATATATTCTCCGTCTGTCACTTCAATGGTTCTGCTTAAATAACTGACTATCGTAATTCTTGAGTCGTATTGAAAAATTACCCCGGCTTTTTGTAAAACATATTCCAACGATATGTATGAAGGCACATAAATCGTACATGCGAGTTCTTCAGTATTAAAATTAGGTTTTGTGTATATTCCCTTTCGGGGATTTTCCAGTTTCCCTGTCCTTACATAATAATTCAACTTATTATTAAGGTTCTGGAAATTTGTTTCACCCGTCAATAAAGCAATATCCTTCAAACGCAAGACTGTCCGGTCGTCCTGGTAAAGGGCAATTATGATATTGCTTTTCATTACACGTGAACTAAACATACGAATATTTTATATCTTTAGTTCACAAATATACTAAAATAAATCAAAATAGAAGAAAGTACCATACCAATAAATCTGACGAACATATTTTGAGGTGAAAGATGGTTAAGAAACTTTTAAGAAGTTTTTGATTTCTTTTCATCATACATCATCATCTTCTTCTTCAAAGTCAGGCATTATCAAACGATTTTTCATAGTTGGGTTGTAGGGTGGAATATCGTAATAAAAATCCATTATAGGGGTTTCAATAATCTCGTTAATAAAGGTGTGTAATTTATACATCTCTTTCTCAGCAAGAACTTGTAGAAATTGATCCTTAATTTCTTCACATAATTTTAAAGAGAATAATTGTTTAAGGTCATCAGCCGAGTTTTCAAACAACCATTCCAATAAGGGAAGACTTTCTGTCAAATCCTCTTTGCTTAAGCCCCAAATGTTAAGCAACGAGCCAAAAGCATCTGAAAAATTTTTATCATATAACTTTTGTTTTTCTTCTGTTTTGAATTTATACAACCGCTCTGAGATTACTTTGTACGCCTCAACAATGTTTTCCTCAACATCTTTAATGGCTTTTTTCTTCTTGCGTTCAAATGTCCTTTCAGGTGGCGCCGGATAGGATGCCAGGTGTTCTTTTACAACAGCGCAGGATTTATAATATCCGAATTCTGCCAAATGGTATAATAGTTTATCTTTTACTATTTGAGTAACAGGTTTTGTGAGTGTGCCCATAATGTAAATTAATGCTTCGGGGTCATTCTTTGCTACCCATTCCACGCTGTCGTAATAGAGTTTAAGGTCGGAAAAGTCTTGGTTGTCTATGTCATGGTTTGCGTCACATGCAGAAATTAAGTGAACGGAGTTTCTTGCATTTTTGTACCATCTGTAACGTTTCTGGCCGTCTATTAATTCCCAGTCATATTCAGTGGCCTCTTCGAAATCCATTTCTTCTACTATAGCGTAGTACATCTTTATTCTTTTTGGTTTATACTGATTGCTAAGTTAAAAAAAAACTGAAGTTAATTAACCTGCTTAGCTCTATACCGGAATACAATCCAAATGAAACGGAATTACAGGTAGCTTCGTTAACTGCAGAGGACTTAAGGACTAAAAACGATGCTGCAATTGTAGCCACAACACCGTTGAGCAATGCACGTATTGCAAGAAACAATATCCTCTATAACAATGGTGCTGGCCTCGTTGATGAAGCGTTGAACGTGAAAGCTTATGTAAAGTCCCTCTATGAAGCATCAAGCCCCCAATATCATCAGATTTCGGGCTTAGAGTTTAAACGATATAAAATCTGAGAAAAAGGGCGATTCGCCCTTTTTTTATTTTAATACCTCTTTTTTAAAACAACCTTTCTCATTTAGCAAATAAGCTTGGTAATTTATCAAATAACCAATAGCGGAATTAAAACTTCAAATATCATTTCTGAAACTTTCAATATCATTTATAAATTAAGCTTTGGATAGTTTGGAATTTGCTTTAGCATTTATAAAAGATGTAATAGTGAATATCAAATGAACGATGGCATTTATCGAATAAGTGTTGGAGAGTTTCAAACGAGCTTTGGCGTTAAAATAAGTAAGAGAATAGTCTTAACAGGATTCCTTCAAAGTGCAATATTATTGGACTTTCTCGTCAAAAGTTATAAAATGATTGTTTGATTTAGGCTTTCCAGATTGCAAATATTAAAAATTAAAGACAAAGGAAATAACAAGGGTAAAGGGAAAAATTAGTAATAGAAATTATCAGATAAAATTTTCATTACAAATAGTTTTTATTTATAGAATTATGTCATGTTTTTACGGGTATAAACAT
>CAZWGG010000657.1:0-3362 GCA_964633305.1 uncultured Bacteroidales bacterium | reverse complement strand
AGACAAAGAAATTTTAAAAGATAAACCTGAGATTGAGGAAATAATTGATGATGAAAAAGGTAATGAACGGCTTTTGGTATTGCATAATGATGAGATTCATACTTTCGATTATGTAATTGATTCCCTGGTAGAAGTTTGTGACATGGAACTTCTTCAGGCTGAACAATGTACCTATTTAGTTCACTACAAGGGAAAGTGTGACATAAAAAAAGGGAATTTCTCAAATCTGAGGCCTTATAAAAGTGGATTAACAGATCGTGGACTAAAAGCAACCATTGATTAGTTTCTATTTAAATTTTAAAATATGTCAACTGGTGCTATTGTTTTAATTATTTTATTAGGGATACTATTATTATTAGTAGAATTCCTCATTATTCCAGGCGTTACTATTGCTGGTATTGGTGGATTTTTATGCATTATTACAGGTATTGTGTTGGCCTATTACTTCAGGGGTGCAACGGTTGGCCATTTATTTCTGGCCGGAACAGTAGTATTATCTGTCATAACCATTTTAACAGCTTTTAAGCTTAAAACATGGAGAAGATTTGGTTTAGACAGTGAAATAGATGGAAAAGTGAAACCTTTTGAAGAAGAAAAGATAAAAGTTGGTGATATGGGTAAAACGATTACCAGGTTAAACCCAATTGGAAAAGTTATGGTAAATGATATTTTGTGTGAAGCAAAATCAATTGAAGGGTTTATGGATGAAAATAAAGAAGTGAAAATAATAAAAGTATTGAAAACTCAAATTGTTGTAAAATTAAAATAAACTAACTATGAATGGATTTGGAATGTACATCGTACTGATTATTGCTATAATTTTATTTCTCTGGATATTCTTTTATTTCATTCCATTAGGATTATGGTTTAGTGCTGTATTCGCACGTGTATATATTCCTATTGGACAATTAATCGGGATGAGAATTAGAAAAGTTCCCCCGTCAATAATTATAAATGCACAGGTAAATGCCACCAAGGCAGGCCTTAAGCTTGTAACCGATGGGTTAGAAGCACATTATCTCGCGGGGGGAAATGTGAGGGCTGTAGTAAATGCTTTAATTTCGGCAGACAAAGCAAATATTGATTTGGATTTTAAGGCTGCAACAGCCATTGACCTGGCTGGCAGGGATGTTTTTGAAGCCGTGCAAATGTCAGTGAACCCAAAAGTTATCAATACTCCACCTGTGGCAGCCGTTGCTAAAGATGGGATCCAGCTCATAGCCAATGCCCGTGTTACCGTTCGTGCAAATATCAAACAATTGGTTGGAGGCGCAGGTGAAGAAACTGTTTTGGCAAGAGTTGGGGAAGGTATTGTTTCCTCGATAGGCTCCTCTGCTTCTCATAAAGAAGTTTTGGAAAATCCTGATAATATTTCAAAAGTAGTACTAAACAAAGGACTTGATGCAGGTACGGCATTTGAAATATTATCGATTGATATTGCAGATATTGATGTAGGGAAAAATATTGGAGCAGTATTACAAATGGACCAGGCAAATGCCGATAAAAACATTGCCCAGGCAAAAGCCGAAGAAAGAAGGGCAATGGCCGTGGCCCTTGAGCAAGAGATGAAAGCCAAAGCACAAGAAGCCCGTGCAAAAGTTATTGAAGCAGAAGCCCAAATACCTCTTGCTATTTCAGATGCTTTCCGTTCTGGTAATTTAGGAATAATGGATTACTACAGGCTAAAGAATATTGAAGCAGATACAGATATGAGGGATTCTATCGCAAAAACAACAGATAAACCTTGTAATAAAAAATAGTTTTGGTTTTAAAGTCGAAAGTGAAGAGGGATTTTATTTCCCTCTTTTTTTTGAAACAGCATGAGACTGACAGTCACAATTGTATTGCTATGAGCAAGCGCCAACCACGCTGCAATCGTAGGATGAACGGCAATGAAAAGTTCCTTTTTGGGAGTAAAATACTGTGCGACATTTTACGGGTTCAAAAGCATCAAAGTATATTTCACGACCATGTTTCATAAATCCCCATAAAGGTTATTCATTGATCGATAAAAAATTGCTTTATTCAAATACTAAAAAACACTTTTTTATCTTTATTATAAAATAAAAATGACAAAACCAAAAAAGTTCTATTATCTGGGTATAATTCTTTGTTTAGCTTATTTATTCCCCTTAAATGTATCTGGCTTTGAGCCTGATAGTATAAAAATACATGTCGCTACTTTTCTTGGCAATGAAAAAAGAAATTATTATGGTAATGAAGCCCCATCAAAACTTGATACAATATGGCGTATATACCTGGGAGAAGGCATTAGCCCTGCCTACGGTAATCCGAATAAAGTATGGAAAGGTGCGGGATGGACAGGGCAACCCCTGGTTGTTGAAGAAACTAGTGAAATATATCTCATACAGGGAGCATTTGATTATAACCTGAAAAAGATACATGCTGAAACAGGTAAAATAGTATGGGAATATAAATTTGACGATATTCTTAAAGCAACGGGGACTATATTTGAAAATATCCATGCCAAAACCAATGAACACAAATATATCATACTCCAGGGAAGCCGGAGAGGAGTAGACAAAACAATAAACAGTAAATATTGCCCGAGTTTCAGGGGAATATCTTATTATACAGGTAAAGAACTCTGGCGGATGAATGTAAAAAAAACGTTTAGCTATTCAAGAGATGTGGATGGCTCGGCTTTAGTATTGAAAGATACCGGATACCTTGCCCTTGAAAACGGTTTGTTTACAGTGTTTTCTCCTGATCCGGGTAAACAGGAAATGAGAGATGGAATATCACAACCTCTTATTTTTAAAGAAATTGCTTATTTTAAGGCTAACGATACCGTACAACATGGAGGGAATATCGAATCGGAATCTTCCCCATGCTATTTAAACGGCAGAATATATACAACCAGTGGTTCAGGAAGGGTATATGGCTACAACATAAAAAGTGGCAAAGTAGACTGGATATTTGAAATAGGCGCTGACCTTAATGGCTCACCTGTTGTCACATCAGACAATTGTTTACTAATTCCGGTTGAAAAGCAATACATTAATGGTAAAGGCGGAGTATTCAAGCTCAATCCTGCAAATGACCCCAGTAATGCCGTTGTATGGTATTTTCCTGTTGAAAATAAAAAATGGTTTCACTGGGAAGGAGGAATAATTGGTTCGGTGGCAATAAACGATTCTTATACCAAAGATACAACAGGTAACCTGGCAGCTTTTATCGGTGTGGATGGATATTTATATATAGTAGACCATAAAGCGATAAATAAAGATACATTAGTATTTGGCCCGAATAACATAAAGAAATATAATTCTCCCAGGCTGATAGCAAGAATGGCTATCGGGGGTACTATATCAACGCCCATATTTGCAGGAAATAAGTTA
>CAZWGG010000656.1:0-3381 GCA_964633305.1 uncultured Bacteroidales bacterium | reverse complement strand
ATTAAAATTAACCCGTTTGATGGTACCCTGCCAAAGTTCTCAAAATCATGCCATGTTACATGCACATAAACGGAATCTTGCAGATGAATGAGTTGAATATCTTTATCAACAATAATTTTATCCACAGGCTGGGCAATTAGTTGATGCAATCCTATAAATGCGAGCAGTACTGCCCAATAAGTTTTTTTTGTCATTTTATAATTATTAATACGGGCTATTATAACAATTGTTTAAACACCCCTTTTTCAATCCATTCAAAAGCTAAAAATAGGATATTTGAGCATGAATATCAACAAGGAAGGGTAAATTTATAAATAGGATAATATTCATTACAAGTAACGTAAATTGACAATTTTTGGATGATAAGCATTAAGTTATTTTGAAGTTCCGATATTCGTAAATCGAAAAACTTACTCAACAGGTATATATATTTCGCTTTCAGATAGTTGATTGTAGGGGCCTTTATATTTTTCCCCGTAAAATTCAAAGTTAAAAGGTTTGGTTAATTTAAAGTCGGTACCAGGTAAAAATTGCGTGTAAATATATTTATAGGTATAGCCAACTTTATTTGAAAAACCTTTATGGATAAATCGCAAATATTTGCCTTTAGGGATGGTTTTTATGACAAACAAAGGATTGATATTTGTTGTATCGGTCACCTCAACGCCTGTAAAAAAGTAAAGGCCGCCTAATTCCTGGTTTTCGGACCAGAACTGGACCTGGTAATAACGCACGGGTTTAATTTTATTTTTTATGGTTTGAACTTCATTCATAAGACGGTTCCATTCTTTTGAAAGATCGGGCACTTTTGTCTTATCACTTAGAAAGAAAGAAATACCCACTAAAATTTTATCCGGAAGTTCAATAAGATCAGGGGACATGCTTCGCATTTCATCTGATTGATGAATATAATCTTCTGTTATTGGCCTTACTAAAGGCAATGATGTTAATAAATGCCCATTTCGTATTTCTGTAGGATTAACCCCAAACTGTCTACGAAATGCCCTTGTAAATGACTCATGGCTACCAAATTGAAAATCGAAAGCTATTTCTACAATTTTCTTGTTTGTATTAAGCAATTCATTTGCAGCTTCGGTTAATCTTCGTTGTTGAATATAATTTTTTGGAGAAAAGCCTGTTATACTTTGAAAAAGCCTGATAAAATGATAAAGTGAATAGCATACTTCCCGTGCAACTTTTAACACGGTTATTTCTGTTTTTAAATTGTTCTCAATGTATGTTATTGATTTTAATATTACGTCTTTATTGGTCATGTTGGTAAAATAAATTCAGTTGAGCTATTTCACAGTAAATTTGTTAAAAATTAAATTCATTTTCCCAATCAAAAGCAGCAGAATCTTCATGCCATTCCGGCCAATGCTTGCACCATTCCGGTACATTACATGCCTTAACTCTTTCACTTTGGTGATATGGTTTTATATCTAAGACAGGTGATTCATTTTCCGCATCAATATAAGGCGTATAGATTATTCCTTTTTCATGATCGATATCTTGAACAATGATCGTTGTAATTAAAATTGGATTGGGACGTACCGGGGAGCGGGTTGCAAAAACCCCAATTTTTTCAGGGCCTTTTGTATACGGCTTATCACCAATAAGATTAGTACGATATTCTGGAGACTCATAAAGATGTCCCCACCAAATTATCAGAAGATGGCTAAATCCGTCAATACTTATTAATGCAGGTATATAATCCTTATCGAGTACAATTGAATAAGTATGACCTAAAGTTTTTATAACTCCAATTTGTTTAATTTGCATGTTATGTTCCATTATTATTTGATTTTGAGTTAATAAATCAATTGTTTACCGGTAGCGGGAACAAAAATAGAAGCATTTATTATTTTATTCTTGACAGGTTTTGCTATTTTTCGGGCTATACTTGATTCTAATTGCTGATAATTTCGATATATGTTTTACTTTTAATGAGATTTGAAGATTCAATATCAGGAAATAGAAGTTGTTAAAATTGTTTTGTGTTTTTTCGGGCTTCCCTGAAGATCGTTTTTCATCATCCCGGTGATGATTTTTCTCCATCCCGATGGAAATTTTCTTCCATCCCGATGAAATTTTTTTTTCATCCCGATGGAAATAAATAGGCGCTGCTTTGCCTGAAATAATGTATGGGAGAAAATTGCAGGTTTTTCAGCTTTTTATTTCTTAGGATACGAAAAATACAAATCCAACTCATCATCGTTTACTCCAATATTAAAATAAACCAGGTATTCCAGGTTTAAATAGTATTTCCCCGAAGAGTGAGACGCTCCTCCTGTTGCATCATCTAAAACAAAATAGACATCATAAATATAAATCTGTTCACTTTCACATCCTGATGCGCAATAGGTTAAATTTTCTGCAATCATATCCCAGTTTCCAGTAGACCAGTTATATTCATAAATATCCACAAATTCTATTTCGCTATCATGTAATACTCTATGTAAAAGGTCTGCATTTTTTTCGCCTACAGATTGTTTGTATTCTTCTTCTACCGTGCACCTAATAAGTAAAAGCAACAGGAAAATAAAGAAATAATTAATAAAAATCCTTATTTTCATAGTTTCATATTTTAGTTCTCTTTTGTTTCATAACCTTCATTTTTCCATACTTTAATGCCTTCATACAAATGAAATAATTTTTTGAACTTCATTTCTTTCATTTTTTTCAGGGCAATTCCACTTCGATAACCGGCATTGCAATATAGTAAATAAGTTTTATTCCTGTTTAATTTATTTAGCCAGGTGTCAATTTTGTCTGAAAAAACATCAAAAACAGTAGCTCCTTTAATATGACCGTTGCTATACATTTCTTCGGTTCTGAAGTCAATAATTACAAAATTCGTATCTCCTTGGTGCTTTTTAATAAGGTCGTACGCTTGTTTACAAGTAATATCTTCTTTTTCCTTTTGTGCGTGTGAATATTCACTAAAAAAAAGAGAAAAGCAAAAGATTGAAAGTATTAGCACTATATTTTTATTCATTATATTATTTCTTAAAGATTAACAATAAAGTTTAATACTATAAATATAATTAGTGAAAATAAAATAATAGGTTAACAATTCGTAATAAATTGTTAATGATACGTTAAAATATTAATTGTTCAATTTTTTCATTTGAAACAGGACAAATAATATTTTTCATGTGCTTTTTCGGTTATTCATATAAGAGTTTTATAGAGTAGAGGAACATACTACTTTCAAAAATGTTCATTTTGTAGTTAACCCAAACAAAAAAACCCACATCAGAGTGGGCCTTTTTTCATGGTCTCCTATATATGTTAACCTAAATATGGTTTTAATAATTTACTTCTTGAATTATGCCTGAGCCTTCTAATGGCTTTTTCTTTTATTTGCCTTACCCGTTC
>CAZWGG010000655.1:0-3385 GCA_964633305.1 uncultured Bacteroidales bacterium | reverse complement strand
CAGTCTTTGAAAAGTGTTTTTGCTGCATGTAAAAGAAAGTCTTCATCTGTCGCTTTTTCGGGTAACTCTCCATCTTCTGACATGACCGGAGAGGAAAAACCTTTGCGGAAAAAATAGAATCTTCCTTTCATATTTTTCTCAGTCTAAGAATTTTGAATAAAACAAAAATGATTGGAGTAAAATATCTTCTTTTAAAGAGACATGAGAATCTTACAATCCTTAGTTTTATTCTTCTTCTCCAAAGCGTTTTGAAATCAATAGAATTGTGAACATTATGACAATCTTGGCATAGTGTGATCAATGATCTATTAGGGTAATCCCATGGTTCCAAGTCAGTTCTGTAATACTTGTGATGGATCGAAAGCATCCTGTTTTTGGATAAACAACACATGCACTTAAACCCATCTCTTTTTAATATTTCTAAACGCTTTCTTTGCCATCGTGGATCTTTTAATTTATCGCTGTATTTCATTCGCAGTATCTTCCATTTGAAACATCAAACTTAAAATTACGTTTACCTGGCTTCCCTATTTCCTTGAATCTTATTTTGGGAACGCCTATTTCTGTTATCCCCTCCTCGTAATCCCTATAAACAACAATTCCATTGTCTGTCTTGTTATAAAAATGGGCGCTACCTGAAATATCATAAAGAGAAGGTCTTGGATATTTCCCGTCCCTGTTTTTTGTTAATTTTGTTGGGTGGGCCACAAGCCAAGTATGAATATTATTAATCCGGTTGAACTTTCTAATCTTTGTGAGTGACTTTGAAATATAAACAGTTTCGGAATCCCTTCCCGTTTCATGCTCAATTTCATTCCATGGATCAATTATTAAACCATGAATGCCATCTTTGAAAATACTAGCCTTTGCTAATTTTAAGATGTTATCAAGCGTTTGGTCTGCCTCTTCTCCTGGCATAATAAAGTGAAAATGTTTATTGCACCATTCGCAAGCGCAAGAAAGTTCGTCTTCAGACATTGAACCTTTGTAAGACTTATCAAAGGGCTTACCAACGTATATTTCACAAAGTTTTGCAACGTGACGCTCGAACGGGAAGTTTTCAGGGCTGAATATCCCAAAATGCCAATTGTGATGCTTAGATAAATTACAAATCAAATGATCAAGGAAGCTAGATTTTCCATGGCTAGGTATGCCAGTAACAACGGTAAGCTCTCTTTGCCTTACTGTGTAAAGACTATCAAGAGTATGAAAGCCTGTTGACTTTCCAGGCTCGAACCCATTGACCCAAAGATTGTAAATTCTATCACCGAAATCAACAACATCATACTTTCCAACTATCGGGTATGGTTTGCACTCGTTAACCACTCTCTTAGCTTCAGCAATCCCTTTTTTCACTAAAACTTCGTTAATGTCCTTGCATCCAGTTGGGTATTCTGCGAAAAAACATCTTTCTATTCCGATCCTTCTGGCTATTTCATCACGAAATCTTGCGCCAACGGTATCGTTATCCATCACCAAAAAAGCCCTTTTCATGTTTGGTGCGATCTCATCCAGGCTATTAAAAAATTCAAATTCAATGTTTTTTATATCTGTCTTTTCGTCTGGTGCACCATTGGGAGCTGAAATACAATTTTCAATTCCAAGCTCTAAAAGGGTTAGCGTGTCCATTTCTCCTTCGGTAATGTAGATATCCTCACCATATTTAAAACCCTTCTTGCTCATTGGAGCATAAAAAACAAGCCTTGCATCCTTGGCCGTTCTGAAGTTCTTTTTGCCATCCCTGAATTTTTTATTGATCAGCTCACCGTTGATAAAACTGTTGAAAACAATACAGCTTTCTTTTTTATTTGTTTGTGGCATCCATTCGGATTCGTATGTGACACCGGAAACATCTAAAACAGTCCTCGAAATTCCCCTTGTTTTAAACCAATCAATTACTTTTTCAGGTAGTGTATAGCTTTTTGGTGGTTCTGGTTTTTTGTATGATTTTTTAGGTATGTAAGACATGATCCTGTTTATCCTTTTTTTTGCGTTTAAAGAACCTTTCCAGCCGCAATGGTGACAATGCCAGACACCAATACCAACATTTACCCCTAAATCATTAAGGTTTTGCTTTTTCCTGTGTGGTGTGCATTCCGGGCATTTAACTTTCTGCCATCCAAGTCTTGATAAGTCGGCAATTATGCCATAATCAGAAAAATTCATGTATAATCGTATTGGCCCCCGCTTTTTTTATCCTTAGTAACCCAATCAGCTTTAAAACCTGTCCAACCTCTTTCCATTGTTTCTTTTAGTGCATCTTCTAAAGACCATCCGGCTTTTTCAGCCTGTAAGATAAACCCGTTTAATGCCGTTTGTGTAACCTTTGCTCTTTTCTCCTTGCGGTGGGCAAGAAAATCATTCCAAGTTTGGTCAGTAACTGAATCAGGTTTTTCTATTTTCCCCGTTTTTTTCTGAGATGCTTTCTTTATTTTTTTAGGATTAGGATTATTAATAGGATCTATAGTAGTGTCCTTTGGGGTGTCCTTAGGTTGTCCTTTTTCTTCGTCGTGGTTGTTCTTTGATCCGTATAAACACCTATTAAATATGAATCTAGGTTGTCCTTTTTTTGTATCAAGGGTGTCCTTAGGTTGTCCTTTGGGGTGTCCTTTTAAAATCCCTTTTTGCATCCTGATTTCTTCCTTAGTTTTTGGTTCCATAATCTCAAGATCTAAATCTGAAATAAACTTCCTAACCTTGTTTCTTGACCATCCCCATAGCTTCGCATACCCGGATAGACTGACAGGGTTTTTATTATCCATGTCAATAGATAACGAAAAAACAGCTTCCAACTCGGTGTATGGTCGATCTATCGGGAGGTGTTTAACCATCTTTTTATCGATGGCAACCCAATTCCCATAGATCATTATCCTTCCATATCAATAAAATATTGCGCAGCTTCCTCAACATCTTTTCTTAAAGGAGAGCCGCCATTGAGCATAAGCATAAAATGCTGGTAAGTTACATCTACTTTAGGCCTGATCCAATTTTCCCAAAGCCAAAAAAATGATCGATCGATATCTGGCCTTTCAAGTTTTTTACGCAACAACTCTTTCATCTCTTTACCGGTTAAAGGTTAATAATATTTTTAATAATAATATTAGACAAAGAAAAACATGTCAACCTCATTCTTTAAAATGGAGTCAGGTGTTTTTCTGTTGCTGTTTTGCTTTCTTCCATGCTTCTTTGCACTGTGGGCATTTTTGGGGAAAAAGCGTCAGAGAATCAAAAAATAATTCGCTAGAAAATAACGAGCACCATTCTCCGTCTATCGGTGTGTTTAATCTAGGACACTGCTCACCTGTTTTTGAGTCTCCGCAATACTCAGGGTCATCAAAAATCATTAGCTCATCTATTGCGCCTGCTATGTTTATTTCACTCATCG
>CAZWGG010000654.1:2314-3395 GCA_964633305.1 uncultured Bacteroidales bacterium | reverse complement strand
GAACTATATGAAGGTATTAAAACATGCAAAACCGAAAAAGAAATATATAAAACAATTGATAAAAGCCTCGAACCTTTTAAAAAATTATTGGTAATGGAAGTTACACATGAAGATCTAGTACGTTTATCAAATATTCCAATCAAACGAATTTCAAAATATAGTTCATTTAAAGCAGACGAACACATTAAAAGTATTGAAGCCGAAATTGCACAGGTAAAAGATAACATTAAAAAAATAGTTCCCTACACAATTAAATATTTTAAACGTATAAAGGAAAAATATGGAAAAGGCAAAGAACGTAAAACAGAAATAAGAAACTTTGATACCATAGAAGCAACTAAAGTTGTTGTAGCAAATGAGAAACTATATGTGAACCGGATAGAAGGATTTATTGGAACATCACTTAAAAAAGATGAATACGTTTGTGATTGCTCGGATATTGACGATATTATTGTTATTAGAAGAGACGGGGCGTACCTGGTGACAAAAGCTACGGATAAATCATTTGTAGGAAAGGACATAATCCATGTAGCTGTTTTTAAGAAAAATGATAACCGTACAATATATAACCTGGTTTACAGGGATGGAAAATCCACTGTAACCTATATGAAACGATGCTCATTGACAGGGCTTACCCGTGATAAAGAATATAATTTAACAAAGAGTGCACAATGGTCACGGATTCTTTACCTAAGCGTAAATCCAAACGGTGAAGCCGAAATTGTTAAGATTCATCTTAAACCCCGTCCACGTCTTAGAAATCTTTTACTTGAAATTGATTTTGGAGAGCTTGCGATTAAAGGAAGATCATCAATGGGCAATATCGTTACCAAATATACTATACATAAAATTGTGTTAAAAGAAAAGGGAGGATCAACACTTGGCGGACGAAAAATTTGGTTTGATGAAGATGTACTGAGATTAAACCATGATGGAAGAGGTAAATTCCTTGGAGAGTTTAAAGATGAGGACAAATTACTGGTTATTAACAAATCTGGTACATTTAGAACTTGTTCGTTTGAACTCTCAAATCACTTTGAAGATGACCTGTTGATTATTGAGAAATTCAATCCTGAAAAAA
>CAZWGG010000654.1:0-2304 GCA_964633305.1 uncultured Bacteroidales bacterium | reverse complement strand
GGTTGTTAAGGAACTCGATCAATTATGGGCTAATTATTTTGATGCCTCTTTAAACTATTACTATGTGAAACGTTTTAATCCTGAAATTTCGGAAAAACCCGTAAGTTTTATTGGTGACGACCCTGAATCAAAACTTATTCGCATAACGGAAGTTGATTATCCGCGGTTTGAAATTGAATTTGGTGGTAAAAACAAAAATCGTGAAAACGAAATAATTGAAGTTGATGAATTTATTGGTATTAAAAGCTATAAGGCAAAAGGAAAAAGGTTATCAAACTATGAAGTGGCTGTTGTAAAAGAACTCGAACCCCTGAGAAGTAAAGCAGAAGAAATTCAGGAAGCAGAGATGCAAAAAGATGAACCCGATCCTGAAAAAGACACAAATGGGGAACAAATGTCTTTAGAGTTTTTATAAAATCTTACTTTATAGTTGAGTGAAAATTACCAAATGCCAATATTAATCCTGTTTATTGTTGGATTGACTTTTGATACCTGTTTTTTCTGACTTTGTAATCAATCTTACATTAATACCAACTATTGCTGAAATCAAGTAGCTTTTATAATTAATATCGTATGCACTTGTGAGGCCAATAAACGGATAAATGGTGCTATTAGTAAATAAAGCTTGTATGTAACCAATTCCAAAACTAGGATTATAACCCTGAGTCTTTTTTTTCTGAATGTATGGTATATATTGAAAAAATACCATCAAGCACAAATGGAAAATTACTTTCAATAAAGAAGTTTTTAATCAAACCGAAAGAGGCACTCCAAATATGATAATCTGTAACACTAATTATAGTATCAGCTAATTCTACTTTACCGGGTTAATTATTATTTTATTTAATCTTGGTATTTACCGACTTTTTATACTGTAAATGCAGGTAATAACTTCTAAATACCTATTATTGTGAACATTTTGTTAAATTGCCAGGATTAATTATATTCGCCGAAATATTAACCCTATTAACCTTGAAAATAAAATCCTCTAAATCAGAACTTGCAGGTGAAATACGTATTCCGGCTTCAAAATCACATACAATACGTTCTGTAGCCATTGCCGGCATTGCTGATGGTACTTCTATACTTCGAAATCCCTTATATTCTGCCGATGCCCTATCCTGTATTGACGGCATAAAAGAATTCGGGGCTTTAGTTGAACAGGATAAATATCTTACAATAACAGGAACAGGAGGATTGCCAAAACCTGATTGTAAAAAAATTGATGTGGGAAATTCAGGTACTACGTTGAGGATTCTCACCGGCTTGGCTTCATTGGCTGATTTTCCTATTTTATTTGACGGTGATAGCTCTATTAGAAAACGCCCGATGATATCACTCCTTTCAGCACTTGAAAATCTTGGGGCCTCAGTCAGTTCAACAGAAGGTAAATGCCCTTTTACCATACAAGGCCCAATAAAAGGCGGTAAAACTACTGTTAATGGAATTAGCTCACAATTTTTAACTTCATTGCTTATAGCCTGTCCCCTGGCTAAAGGCAATTCAGAAATTATGGTGGAAAACCTGCATGAAAAACCTTATGTTGAAATAACCCTTGATTGGCTGAAAAAACAAAACATTAAATTTGAACAAAAGGGGCTTGATTGGTTTTATATACCAGGAAATCAGAAATATAAGGCTTTTAACAAAAACATACCTGCCGATTTTTCATCTGCTACTTTTTCAGCATGTGCAGCGGCCATTACCCAGTCGAAAATTTGTATTAAAGGATTAGATTTTTCAGATCACCAGGGCGATAAGGAAATTTTTACTTTCCTGGAAAACATGGGTGTAAAAGTTGAACATACACAAAATGGAGTTATTGTGAAGGGTGGAGAATTACAAGGAATTGACATTGATATGAACAATACCCCGGATGCCTTACCAGCACTGGCTGTGGTTGGATGCCACGCGAAAGGAAAAACCCGCTTATTAAATGTGGCGCAAGCACGCTTGAAAGAATGTGATAGGATTAGTGCTGTCAAAACCGAATTAACAAAAATGGGGGCAAAAGTTGAAGAATTACCGGACGGACTTGTTATTCACCATAGTAAATTAAAAGGAGCCGAACTGCATGGATACCATGATCATAGAATGGTAATGGCACTTGCTTTAGCCGGCTTGGTAGCTGATGGCGAAACAAGTATTGATACCGCAGAATCTATCCAAATTACATACCCGGGCTTTGTAGAAGATATGAAAGCTATCGGTGCAAACATCAAATAATATTACAAATAATTGAGTATTAACATAAAAACCAAACTAAAATGCTAGGTTGTACATACGGAAACTTGTTTAAAACTA
>CAZWGG010000653.1:0-3414 GCA_964633305.1 uncultured Bacteroidales bacterium | reverse complement strand
CCAAAACCCTTTTACTATGAATAAAGAAATCATGATTTCCATATTTTAATACATCTTTAAAATTTGCTTTATCTATTGATTTTACAGATCCAATGGTTATAAATGGCAACATTTGATTCATAAGCTGTTGGTCGAATCCATATATATACTGTATTTCATAAACCGATAGAATCGGACCGTTTTTTGAAATATAGTCAAGCAGACTTGTTATTTGATAATCGGTAAGGATATGTAATTCCTGGAGTTGGCCATAAGTACAGGAATTCAAGTTTAAAGGGTTTTCCGAGTAATACCATAAGTCATCAACCAAATCGTTAAAATCAACTTGTTCATCATAATTCTCGACAATTTCTTCTATAATTTCGGCAATAAACTCATTATTTTGTGGTTGTTGAGACTGTATTTCCAAATATTTAAAAAGAAACATCAAGAATAACATATAACGATTTATTTTCATATTTTCCTGTTTTACTATAACTTAAAAAATAAATATCTTTTTTATCTACTAATTTAAAGCTCTATTATTACAAATCATTTCTTCGGTTTCTAACCTTGAATAAACCATCATATTCAAAATGAATAACTCATTGATATATGAGGAGTGTATCCTAAAATCATATGATGTGAGAAGGCCATATCGGCCCTTATCTTTTTATACATAAATCCTACTCCGAATGAATAACTGGAATACTTAAACGTTGATATCCCGATGCGTGCAATTACACTTTTTAACACTTTATATTCAGCCCCGGCTTTAATAACTGTTTTCGATTCCAGTTTTTTTTCTGTTTCAGTAACAAAAAAAAGTTTTTCATTCATTTGATAACCAAGGCCTATTTCAAATATAACCGGCACTTTTTCTTCAATAAGTTGTTTATAGGATGCACCGGTTGGGTTAAACACATGTGCACCGATTAATAATTTCTCAACAGGTTTTACTAATATTCCTCCTTCAACAGCAAGTGTCATGACATTGCCATAATCATAAGCCTGGTATACATTAAGCATGTTTAACTGTATCCCTGCAGCAAATTTCTCCCCAAAAGGTTTTCCAAAGGCCAGCGATATTTTTGTTTCATTGTATTTTGAAAATCCGAAAAATGTGAAACTGGCCCCTATAGTTCCACTATTTGTAGGAATAGCCAAGGCAAACGATTGTTGAGAGTATTGCTCAAGAACATATTTATTTTCATAATGAAATCCAAATGATAAATTTTTAAAAAAGGCCAGTCCGGCCTGGTTATGATAATTTGACCATAGATCAATAAGCGTAACCCCTGCATTTGAAAGACCGGAAGCCCTTGCCCCCGAAGGATAATTGTCGTTAACAGCAAAAGAAGGGGAAGTTAATGTCCCGGAAAGAAATGCCAGAATACAAATACAATATCTTACTGTGAACGGTTTCATATGTGAATTTTAATACAGAAATTTACCAGTTAACGAAGGCTTTTTTGTAAATATCTTCTATGGTAAGATTTAATATGTCGTCGGTATATTTATTCTTGGCCGATTCAAATGATTCTTCACTTGGAGATTCTTCATATCGTGAAAAAGTAGTTTCAAAACCTTTATCAGGCTCTGCAGAATTAGTACATTGTACTTTTACAGATATTGTAAATCTGTTAAGTTTAGCAATATCACCATGAGATATACCTGTTGATAGTGTTACATTTTTCATTCTTAAAAAATATTGTATGTCTAATAACTCTCTAACATCAGAGATAGAATCAATTTGATGTATTTAAGATAGTAAAGCATTATCATGTTAGTCTACCTTAAACTTAAACTTTACACTTTTAAGTTCTTCATTTGCTTTCACTATTTTATTTTTTAACCCTTCCTTAAAGTTTTTCATTTTTTGGGCAATTTCATCATCACTTAGTGCAAGCATCTGTGCTGCAAGAATTCCGGCATTTTGTGCAGCATTAATTCCCACTGTTGCCACAGGTATTCCAGGTGGCATTTGAACTATAGCAAGCAAGGCGTCTAATCCGTCAAGCGATGCATTAATTGGTATCCCAATAACCGGTAAAGTAGTCATAGAAGCAATAACCCCCGGAAGATGGGCAGCCATTCCTGCTGCTGCAATAATTACTTTTATACCCCTGGTTGAGGCATTCTTTGCAAATTTTTCTACTTCTTCAGGTGTTCGGTGTGCAGATAAAGCATTGATTTCAAAAGGTATTTCCAGTTCATCAAGAATTTTTGCGGCTTTTTCCATAACCGGTATATCTGAAGTACTGCCCATTATTATACTAACTTTTGCTGTCATAAAAAGTGATTTTAAGTTTTCAAATTACAACTTAAAATAAAGCAATAATTTGTATTTTCGCAAGATACTTTAAAATCATGTTATCTAGATGTGCAGTATTACCATATTTGACAAGCACTTCAAGCTTTTTATCTCTAATAAAAAAATAATTGGAGCAGTTCAACAAATGGCTGATAAAATAAATAAGGATTTATCAAAACACGATGTTTTATTTATTGGAATACTAAATGGTGCATTTATGTTTGCATCTGATTTATTCAAAAGAATTAACTTTGAATGCCGGATATCTTTCCTCAAACTTATGTCATATGAAGGTATATCAAGTTTAGGAACAGCAAAAAGGTTAATTGGACTAAATGAAGATATTGCAGGGAAAACAGTTGTTGTGGTTGAGGATATAATTGATTCTGGTATCACGCTTGACACAGTTATAAAACAATTATCCGGTT
This sequence comes from uncultured Bacteroidales bacterium, assembly GCA_964633305.1. Classification (GTDB taxonomy): domain Bacteria; phylum Bacteroidota; class Bacteroidia; order Bacteroidales; family UBA10428; genus CAZWGG01. The sequence goes on along the minus strand of CAZWGG010000653.1, from coordinate 693 downwards.
ATAAACCTGCTGAAATTAAAATAGCATCACTATTTGTTAAACCTAAATCTTACAAAAAAAAAATTAAAATCGATTATTTAGGATTTGAAGTACCAAACAATTTCCTCGTTGGGTATGGATTAGATTATAACGGGTATGGAAGAAATTTAACGGATATTTATACATTAATTGATTAATTATTAACTGAAAAAAATTTAAAGTTATGTTAAACATAGTATTATTTGGGCCTCCAGGGGCAGGAAAAGGAACTCAGGCAGAAAAAATTATTGAAAAGTATAACCTGGTACATTTGTCAACCGGCGATATATTGAGAAGCGAACTGGCAGCACAGACTGAACTGGGAAAAGAAGCTAAGAAATTTATGGATAAGGGAGAACTGGTGCCCGATAGCGTTGTTATTGGCATGATTGAATCAAAACTTGACCAGAACCCCGGAGCAAAAGGATTTATTTTTGATGGATTTCCGCGTACAACGGCACAAGCAAAAGCACTGGATCAACTATTAGAGAAAAAAAGCGTTGCCATATCAGTTATGTTATCGCTTGAGGTTGAAAAAGATGAATTAATACGCAGGTTATTAGGCCGGGGAAAAGATTCTGGCAGGGCCGATGACCAGGATGAATCTATAATTGAAAACCGGATTAAAGTTTATAATAATGAATCAGTAGAGCATGTGATTCCGTGGGTTGAAGG
>CAZWGG010000652.1:0-3418 GCA_964633305.1 uncultured Bacteroidales bacterium | reverse complement strand
TACTTGTTGGGAAGTGAAACTAAAACTTTTGAAAATGAATTTTCTAAGTTTTGTGGAACAAAATATTGCATTGGAGTTGCTAACGGGCTCGATGCTTTAAAGCTTATTTTAAGAGCTTACATAGAATTAGGTTATATGAAAGAAGGAGACGAAATTATTGTTCCTGCAAATACATATATTGCAACTATATTAGCAATATCAGAAAATAGGTTAACCCCTGTTCTTGTAGAACCCGATATAAACACTTATAACATTGATCCAGAATTAATTCAACAAAAAATAACTTCAAAAACTAAAGCAATTCTTATTGTCCATTTATATGGACAAGTAGCATATAACGAAAAAATAGAAAAAATTGCAAAACAATATAATTTGAAGATTATCGAAGATGCAGCACAGGCTCATGGGGCTATTTTTAAGGATAACCGTGTTGGTTCTCTTGGCGATGCAGCTGGATTTAGTTTTTATCCGGGAAAAAATCTCGGAGCTTTTGGCGATGGAGGAGCAGTTACCACTGATAATGCTACTTTGGTAGAAGTTATCAGAACCATTGCAAATTATGGTTCAAAAGAAAAATATGTAAATCAATACAAAGGAATAAATTCAAGATTAGATGAGATTCAGGCGGCTATATTGCGGGTAAAATTAAAATATATAAATAATGACAATGAAAAAAGAAGGGCTGTTGCAAGGGAATATTCAAGATCAATTGAGAATAATTTAATATTACTACCTAATTCTTTAGATTCACTTGCTCATGTTTGGCATTTGTTTGTGATCAGAACCAGCTTTAGAAATGAACTACAGAAATATTTAATGAAAAATAATATTCAGACTTTGATTCATTATCCCATACCTCCTCATAAACAATTGGCATATAAAGAATGGAGAAATGCCGAGTTACCAATAACTGAAAAGATACATAATGAGGTTTTAAGTCTGCCAATCAGTCCTGTTCATGAAAAAGATGAAGTTGTAAAGATAATAAATGTAGTTAATAGTTTTAGGCATGGTTAAGTTATTTCGCAAAATTGTCAAAACAGATTTGTTCAAGACCAGTTTTCTTTCATCTATTGCAAACATAATTCAGATAATTGCAGGATTTGTTGTTAATAAAGTGATTGCGGTATATATTGGAGCTGAAGGAATTGCTTTACTCGGGCAGTTCAAAAATTTTACTACAGGTGTTACTAATTTTGCAAATGGGGGAATTATGAATGGAATTGTAAAGTATATAGCAGAATCACCAAAGAATAATTTTCATATAACTCGAATAATTTCAAATTCATTACTTATAACTTTTATTTCCAGTTTTTTAATATCTGGGAGTTTGATACTTTTTCGAAATAAGCTTGCTGAATATATTTTTTCTTCTACAGAATATACTTATTTAATTTTATTGCTTTCAGCTACTATAATTCTTTTTGCGCTTAATTCTGTACTGATGTCAATATTGAATGGATTGGGGCAGATATCTAGACTCGTTTTAGTGAAAATTTCAAATAGCATAGTTATATTGTTTTTAACATCCTTGTTATCGATATTTTTTCATATTAAAGGCGCATTAATTTCTGTAGCAATATCACAATCAATCGTTTTTTTTGTATCACTTACATTAGTGATAAAACAAAAATGGAATCTTTCGCTTTTTTTTCGAAGATTTAATTTTAGTACAATAAAAAACTTACTTTCTTTTTCAGTAATGACGATACCAAATTACATTATTATTCCATTTATTCGCATACAGGTAAGGAATTATATAATAGATACCTGTTCGCTTAAAGAAGCAGGTTACTGGGATTCGATGATGAATATCTCGAAATATTATCTAACTTTTATTACTGTACCATTATCCATTTATTATTTGCCTAAACTATCTTCAATTAACAACGCTTCAGAATTAAGAAAAGAAATTCTTACCGGATATAAGGTTTTGCTACCTGTTTTATTTGTTGTTGGGGCAACTATATATTTTTTCAGAAAAGCAATTATTCATATTTTATTTACCCGGTCATTCTTTCCTATGGAAAAGTTATTTCTGGTTCAACTAATAGGCGATTTTTTTATGATAGCAGCATGGTTACTAGCTTATCTGATGATAGCCAAGGCTAAAGCCAAACTCTATCTTTCTACACAAATATTATTTTCTATTTTGTTTTATGTATTATCTGTTTTATATATCAATGCTTTCGGACTAATTGGAGTTACATATGCATACCTTACAAGGTATATTCTTTTTGCATTTGCAATGTTAATTATTTTTCGTAATATTCTAATAAATAAACCAATAAATATAAATAAATGAAAATACTGTTATTGGGAGAATATAGCGGTTTACATAGAAATCTTTCCGAAGGGCTTAATGAACTTGGACATACATCTGTAATAGCTTCATTTGGTGATGGATGGAAGCAAATTCCTTCTGATTTGGTTATTGGAAGAACAGGAAATTCAATCGTGAGTAAAGTTGATAGATTCATAACGCCCTATCTTATGGTTAATAAATTAACTAAATATGATATAATTCAGTTAATAAATCCTTTTATTTTTAATACTGCCGTATCTAATTATTTATTACTAAATTTTCTTATTTTAAGAAATAAAAAGTCATTTCTAGTTTCTTGCGGGAAAAGTCATATCAATTACAAATTTTCTTTGACACAAAGATATTCTCCTTATGATGAATATTCTAAAATAGGAAAAACTTACAAATCGATTTATTTATGGAATAGAATAGCACATGACAAAATTGTTAAAAATATAGATGGGATTATTCCGATCACTTACTCATATGCAGAAGGTTTTCGCAGATTATATAGAAATACATTAGATACAATTCCACTTCCTATAAACTCAAAAAAGATTACTTGGGTAACTAATAAGCTGCAAAGTAAAATAAAAATCTTTCATGGAATAAATCAATATGTAGAGAAAGGAACTTCTATTATTAAAGAAGCTCTTGAACTTATAAAAGAAAAATATCCAAATGACGTCATAATAACTGTCAAAGGCAGAATGCCATTAGAAGAATATATTAATCTGCTGGCTGAATCAAATATTATAATCGATCAATGTAGATCATATTCGTATGGAATGAATGCATTGTATTCCATGGCTCTCGGGAAAGTCGTTCTAAGCGGGTGTGAAGCTGAATGCATGAATGAATTAAGACTTGATTCATGCCCCATTGTAAATATAACTCCATCTAAAGAAGATATTTTTAATAAACTGGAATATTATATTCTGAATAGACAAAAAATAATTGAACATGGAATTAAGTCTCGTATATTTGTTGAAAAATATCATGATCATATACAAATCGCCGAGAAATATTTAAAAGCATGGAATAGCATCTGAATTTGATTACTCAAATGATACTTACCAGAAAAAATATTTTACTGTTCTTATTTGGTATTAC
>CAZWGG010000651.1:0-3419 GCA_964633305.1 uncultured Bacteroidales bacterium | reverse complement strand
ATATGGAAAATTAAAGAGTATATCGCCATAATTGAAAAAAGAAGGTTTAGCAAAATGCTTAAAATTTTTTCCATCATAATAAAAGCAGGTTTCAATCGCGTCGTTAACTGTTAAAAAAATATTATTTTTAAATATCAAGCATTGATCAATTGTTGCATTGAATCTCTTGGTAAATTCTAATTTCTGATTTGAAATGTTTATTTTATAAAATTGCTTGCCAGACCATACAAATAGTTTATCATCAACACTATTAATATTTATATCAGTAACAGAATCAGTACCGAAACGGGTTATGTTACTATATTCGTATTCCCCAAAATTATTCCTGTTAAGGAAACCAATTCCTAACCTGTCAACAATAAAAACATTATCTGAAGAAGTGCCGGCATATATTTTGATTGGTGTATTCTCTGTCGGAATTAAATCCCACGATGCACCATCGTATTTAATAAGTCCTGATTGAGAAAGAAAAAACATGGTACCTCTTTTATTTTGAACTATCTGTGAAATAACAGGAAGTTCATTAAAATCCGATAATTGGTAATTATATATATATGCACCACCTTCTTGCCCTGGCAATTTAAAAAGGCCAAACAAAAACAGAATAGAAATTTGAACCCGTTTTGACATCATCCATTAAATGTATCCTAATAAGTTAATCAAATTTTCAGTGAAAATAGCTTTTTTTTTTTAACATATTTTTTTTACCTTGTAAGTATATACAAAAAATACCTGTACGATGAACAAATTATCACTTGAAGAAACTGATAATACCCCAAAGATATTATTTGATGCAGATAATGGGGTTTTTGAAATATCAGGAGTATCAATACCTGAAGATAGTGTGAGTTTTTATAATCCAATTTTAGATTGGGTAAATGAATATGTTAAAAACCCCAATTCTAAAATAAATCTTAAGTGTAAGATTGACTATTGTAACACATCATCTTCCAAACAAGTGTTCAACTTAATTTCTTCATTTAAACAAAGCATGGAAAATGGAGCTGAGTTTGTAGTGACCTGGGAATATGACGCATCTGATGATGATATGTTGTTTTTAGGAAAATCTTTTTCCGAACTTACAAACATACCATTTGAATTTTATTCGTATTAACCTATTAATCAAGCGTTTAAGTCATTAATGGTTTGGTAGCTATAATTTCTTACAGTAAATTATTTTGAATATTCAATAACGAAAGTGTCCCATAATTTTTTGTCAACCCACAAATCGGGCACCAAAGAACTACTAATTACCTTACCGTCAGCCGGGTCTATTATTTCAAGGAAAACACATACTGAATCGCTTTGTACACTCTTCTTCTTAATGACATGCCCTTTTATGGCCTTTAATGACATTTGCTCCTTAAAAACATCCTTCTCCGGTTCTAAATGGAATATTTTGTTTTTCTCTGTTGGTTTTATTTTCGATACTTTGTAATCAACATATTCATCTGAATAAATTTCAAAGCGAACTTCTTCTTTAGGATTTACAATTACTTCAAAATTACCCATCGAATCAGAAAAGATTGTTTTCGCTTCGCCTCCACTGGTATAAACCAATACTTTAGCATCTTTAACCGGCTTGTCATTTTCGTTATTTTTTACAAGTCCCTTAAAACGCACTTTTATTGTTTCAAAACTATATATATCGTCATAACCCCTTCCTCCGGGTCTGTTTGAAGCAAAATAACCATTCATGCCGCTGGAATCAACAATAATAGAAAAGTCATCGTATGATGAATTAACAGGGTAACCTAAATTCTCAATTCCTAAGTTGGGCTGCATTAAATTAATTCTAAAAATATCGAGTCCTCCCAATCCACCATTAGCATTAGAAGCAAAATAAAGAATGCTGTCGTTAAACAGAAACGGAAATACCTCATCGCCTGTTGTATTTATTCCGTCTCCTAATCTTTCCGGCTCCCCCCATACGCCATCTTTTTTTTCAGACATAAACAAATCCATCCCGTTTATATCTTCATCAATATTGGATGAAAAAATAAGGATTGTTCCTGCTTCGTTTACGGTAGGATGCATATTTGAAGCATCCAACAATTTAATTCTATTTATGAGTGTTATTTTTCTTTGGTACTTATTAAACACTCCCTCATACAACTGCATTGTATAATATCTTATATCATCTTTTTTAACTCTTTGTCCGGAGGTTTGACAAACTATTATATTCGAATAATTATTATAAAATACCAATGGTCCCGACTGATATTGTTCATTTTTGTATTTTTTCATCTTCAATTGGGAAGAAAACTTCCCGGTATTTATATCTTTCTTGGAAAAATATATATTGTAAGGTAAGTTATAAATTTCTTCGTCTTTGTCAATTTCTTGGCTTTCGAAACTTTTGTTTGAAACAAAGGCCAATTCATCATAAAAAATTGCGGCTGGAAAATCTGATGTTTCTGAATTTATATCTAAATTATTTATTAGTACAAATGAGGCATCTGCAAAATATTCATTGTAGGACTTTATACTTTCCAAAAACTTTTGCGCTCTTCTGTCGGGATTAGTAAGTGAGTTATTATAATTCAAAAACCATCTTTTAGCTTCACTATTCTTACCATTAATGTATAAACAATATGCATAATTATACTTGTATTCAGGTTCCACAGGGCCACCTATCAAGAAAGCCTTACTATACCATTTTTCAGCTTCCTTAAAATCATTCAATTTCTGAAAACATTGGGCAATTTTTAATATACAATGAATGTTATCCGGATTTTTTTTTAAACACAGCTTATAGTTATCAATAGCTCCTTCGAAAGATGATTGCTCGAATAGTTCGTCTGCTTGAATTTCAAATTTGCTTTGTCCCCAAAGCAACATTGGTGCAAAAAATATTATAATCAACAATTTTTGCATATAAATATACCACTGTAAAATATACTCAAATATAAGGTATTTCCTTAAAAATATGTGTCATTTATATAGCAGAGTACCAACTGGAGAAGATTAAGTGAAGGATAAGGACGGGGTTTCCACATCAGTAGTACGATTTTACCTATTACTCTTGCTCCAAACTTATTCAGTGTGAGTTTGAATTCCGATCCTCTTGCTCGTATCTTAAACCCCAAACTTATTTTGTGGAGCCTCAGGTGCTTTTTAATTATTTGTTTATCAATGATTTATTTTGGAATTGACCAAAATTTGACCATAGAAAAAACGCTGAAAAAGGATAAAAAAGGGAAAAACTTAAAGTCGGTTTGTTTGTGTCAATAAGTGTGATAACAGCATTCTTTCTTTAATTTGAGAACCTGCAATTCGTTGATTAAACGATAGGTACTTTTTATTTGAATTTATAATTTCAAGTTAATTCTAAGCTGAAAGAAGTTGAAATATTTACAGATTACTAAGTAGTCTTTGCAAGAAAACGCCAAATACTGCGTTATTCTTGCCTTGAAAAT
>CAZWGG010000650.1:0-3434 GCA_964633305.1 uncultured Bacteroidales bacterium | reverse complement strand
TAAAGTCCTTTATATGTAAAATTTTACTATATTTAAAAGGATTAATCAAAACATATTATGTTAAAAACACCCATTATATTAATTTAATTGAACATAAATCTTAAATGGTTTATCAAAAAATAAGTTACGTGAATCAGAACATGGATTAAAAAGGGCACTTTTTAATTGGAAAAAAGGAGAACTTTATCAATCTACAAGAGAAGGACAAGAAGATCAATTATATGCTTTAGGTTTAGTGTCGAATGCTATTATTGTTTGAAAAAAGAAGTAGAAGCTGGTAATAAAAATATTTCATATAGTGATTATGATGTCGATGTAAATACATTTTTTGAAATAGCACAAACTATAGAAGAAATGAATTTACTAAGGAACATTCAAATTTCATTGGTCCTACAATAGAATTTGAAACTTTATCTATTACAGCTGAAGGAATGAAATATTTAAAAGAAAATAATTATTTAGCAAAAACATACAAAGGAATAAAAGAGTTTAAAAGTTGGATACCTGGTTTTTAATTTATCTGATAAGGAAAAAAACAAATTGATGGATTTGATAGATAAATATTATTGAATAAAATCTAATTAAACCAAAGATTTATATTGTATAAATTAAAATAACTCTATTTTGCAAGAGTTATTTTAATTTAATCTATTAACATTTCTCTAAGAATAAACTTAAGTTTTTTTATATCTTCAGTAGCCAATTTGCCAATATGTTTGCAAATTCGAGATTTATCAATTGTTCTTATTTGGTCTATAACTAAATAACCTTCAAAATTTTTCCCCTTTACTTTTTTCCTAGTAGGATAGTTTCCTTTTTGTTTTGATGTCATAGGTACTATTATTATAGTATTTAAATGTAAATTCATTTCATCAGGACTTATGATTACAGCAGGTCTTGTTTTTTTTATCTCACTTCCTATATTGGGATCAAGATTAACACTATATACACTATACTGCTCCATTTATTTTAATTACCTCCTTATATCCACTCATCATTTGTTAATTCAGGTAAATCAATTAATTTATCATCGCCATTTTCATTCATTTTCTTAAATGAATCTGACCAATTATATCTTGGCTGATATGGTTTTATTAAAATCATATTATTTTCTATTTGTATTGTTACTTTATCATTTTCATTCAAATTTAATTCACTAAGTATGACCGATGGTATTCTAATGCCTTTTGAATTACCAATTTTTACTATTGTTGCATCCATATTTTCATCTCCTTATAGTAATTACTATGTAATTACTATATCATCATTTGATTACTATGTCAAAAAAAATTATGCACATATGTTTTTGCATTATATTTTGTTAATTGCATAATTACGTGATAAACATTTGCAACTGATGCTCATATTACCCCGATTTTTTCGATCAATCAAACCACTTCATGCATCACCTTAAAATGCTTCCGATTACCCCTGGCATGTCTGGCTGCTAATTCGTCCAAACCTTTCTGCAGAACCTCTGCAGGTAACCATTGTCCTCTTCGTATTACACCGGCTATTTTTTTGGTATTACCAATGTTATCTCGCGGATCACCATTCAGTAATACCAGATCAGCTTGCTTACCTTCTGCCACCACTCCTGTTAGTTCATCCCTGCCCAGCATCTTCGCAGGTAGACATCTTTAATATATCGTTATTTGGGATCCCTGCTTCTGCAAGTAGTTGAAATTCATCATGCAGAGAATATCCTGGTACAACAAATGGATTATTAGCATCCGATCCTGTCATCATTAAGGCTCCGCTATCAAAAAGCATTTTAACTAATGGAGCCAGACGCTGATAACCCCGTATAATTTGATAATCATAATTGGGAATTTTTTTTAAAACTCTGGCATTTTTCTTTTCGTGTATCCTTGAATTTCGTATAAACCCACCGAACGTTAACGGTGATAAATACTTCAGGTATTCCAGCTTTTTAAATTCCCTGAAACAGAGTAGATTTTTATACCTTTTCCAGGCAATCAAGGTTGGACAATTCCAGACTCCCTTTTCCACAGTCAAGCCGACCATACGGCCCATATCCTCTGCTGCAACTTCATTCTTATCTGGTTTAACAGTATTGATATACCCAAACAGATGTTCAATAAATTCAATACCCGTATTAATAGCTTTTTCAAGATCTACAGCATATGGAACATGCCCACCAACCGGCATCCCCTCTTTGCTGCTTTGCTTTATAATAGTCTCAAAAACATCTGCCCGTAAATTGCTGTAAACTTTAATAAAATCATAGCCACGACTTTTATATTTTCTAATCAATTTCGGCACTTTCTGAACACTGGTAATCTTTTTGCTTATCGGCCAAGGGAAGATTCGAGGATTCCCATCCAGTAAACGCGTCCCATTAAAAATATCCGGACCTGTTAACTTTCCATTACTTATTTCTGTTTTTAAATTCAAATGCCTGAAAAAACTTAAACCCGGCAATAGTCTCAACAAAGCAGGAAACTGTATACCTGCCATATTCCTGATTGTTGTAATACCATTTGCCAGGTATAAAAATAAATCAGATTTTTCTTGAGATAAATGAACATGCATATCACAAAAGCCCGGCATCAGAAAGCATTTACTAGCGTCAACTGTATTCTCTGATGATAGTTGTCCAGCTGGTTGTATTTTTTAAATTTTATCCCCGGAAATCAGAACATCCTATCCGTTAAGAACCTGACTTCCATTCATTGTCAGTATAGTTGCTCCGGTAATCATTAAATCTTTCATCATTTTAACTCCTTTAATTAAATAATTAAAAATTAATAAGGTAAGTAGGGGGTTGTCCGAAATTCGTGTAAAAATGGGTCAAATGACATAATATTCCAATTATAAGAATTTAATAAAGTTCTCTAACTGATATTACTGAAATAAATATTTTTTCAGGGTTAATATTGTCAAGTATTTGTTCTATATCACTATCTCCTCTAAATATCTTTACTACTACATTTGTATCTATTAAATTACCACTCATCAATATCCACCTTTTCTGTATCTTTTAATGCGTTCTCAATTTCCTTAAGATTATCTCCTTTCCACAAACCTAAAAACCTTTTATGTGGTTTTTCAGTTATATGGTTTATATCTTTATCCTCAATGTATTCGTCTAAAACAGTTATAATAACCCTCTGGTTTTATTTAATTTAACATTCTCTAAGGATTTAAATTCTTTTCCATCATAATAACCTTTGACAGCTAACATATTAAACACCACCATTACTTCATAATCGTCAATTATATTATATCATTTCTCTTTTCAATAATACTCTATTGTATTGTTGTATTGCACCAAATTTTAAAATCATCTCTCAGGGTTAAAAATGGATGAAAATGAGGTTTTGAAGTGGATCTAATTATACAATTTAAAAGCTTATAGGCCTTCCATGCGCAAACCCCCGAAATTTTTGATTACACAATTATCCAATTCA
>CAZWGG010000649.1:0-3446 GCA_964633305.1 uncultured Bacteroidales bacterium | reverse complement strand
ATAATAATATCAAAATAAATTATATTGTGAGAATGATAACGTAATAGGAATATTAACAGATAAAATAGTTGTAACAATAAATAAAATTTCATTACCTGAAACAGCAATAAGTAATTTATATAAAGTAGATTTCCCATTCTCTTTAATAAATACTACTTTAGGAACTAGCAGCACAATATTATTTACGTGGACTAATTCAGCACAAGATGTAGATAGTTATTGTTTAGTTGTTTATGAATATGTAGAAGTTATGGAACCTAATAATGGGAAAATAAAATATACTTTTGATGTGAATTCAATATTTGAAGATCATACAGCAAATTTTAAAACAACAATATATCATAATTTAATTGAAAGACCGGAAGAAACTAAAAACCCTTGTCTTGTATGTGGAGAGGGAGATAAGTATTGTAATTACCAAATATCCCCAACACCCGAAATTGGTAAAGACAATTTTCCTTTTCCCAGTAACGAAAATTGTAATTGGAAACAGGGGCAACTATTAAAAGTAGAAAAATATGATTCGTATGGAAATCCGGTAAGTAAGACTGTTTATAACTACCAGAATTACTATAAGTCTTTAGGAGAGCCAAAATATATATATGGTTTAAAATACAGCAGAACTTACCATCCGGTCTATGAAAAAGAATGTGGCATTTGTTTAGAGCTTTGTGCAATTCCTCGCGAATATTGCGGTGAATGTGAACCTGGAAACCCTCAATATGTTTACGGAAGATTTAAAATAGCCACAGGTGTAGCCAGAAGAGTTAGTTCAACGGTAGAGAAGGTTTTTGATCTATATGATGCTACTAAATTTACGTCAGTAACGAAAACATATAACTACAACAGTTACGGCCAACTATCATTAATCACTACAGAAAACTTAAGCGATGGCACGAAAAAAATTGAAAAATACCAATATGTTTCCGACTATTCTGTGCCTGCAGCATATATCATAACATGTACTGACGAAAAAGCAACATGTTATTCCAAAGCAGAAAGTGAATATTACTATTGTTATCATGTACTGCAAAATCCTGAACCTGGTTGTTGGTCAATAAAATATCAAAGCCTGTTAACCTGTGACAGCCTTTTTAATGACTGTTTGACAGGTTTAACTACTGAAGTTAAAGCTATTGTTGAAATGCAGGAGAGGCATCAACTTACACCTTTGGTTGAAAAACAGGAATTCAACAGGGAAACTGTAACAGACTATTTAACCGGCGGTACTTTAATCAAATACAAAAACTTTGGTGAGGGAATAATAATGCCTGAAAAGGTTTACACCATTAAAAATACTTCGCCAATATCTTTTCACACCATGTCGTCAATTAATTCAAGCGGCAACTTAATCTACCAGGCTGAATATGGTACCGCGCCTGATAGGGTAAATGATTTGTTCGATACACAAGGCAACCTGTTGCAGTCGCACATACCAAATGATGTGTATACATCATACCTTTACGGGTATAACAACACCTATCCCATTGCTCAAGCCATAAACGCAGCCCACAGTGAAATATTCTTCACCTCGTTTGAAGAACCGGAAAATGCTAAATATGTTACTTCAAAAAAACATACAGGCAATTACTCTTATGCCATTCCTTCAAACGATTGGATAACCATTCACACGTGTGAAATACCACGTTCTGAAATGTCTGACAATTATAATTTCTCTATATGGTACAACAGTGGCACAGCCACAGGAAGCCAACTGGCAAACTTCGGCTACAGGATAAGGAACGAAAGCGGCACAATACTTTCCGAGCTTAGCTACTACCAGGGGGCAACAAACAATACCTGGAAATACGTTCAACAACAATTTGACCTGGCTGCCGTGGCATCGTCTAACCCGGGCGTACAAACCTTTACCGTGCAATTGATATTCTTCACGCAAAATACAGGGTATACCATTTACCTCGACGATTTCAGGTTTCACCCAACCGGTGGCCAGCTAACAACCTACACCTATAAACCCCTTGTTGGCATGACATCAGGCACCGACGAAAACGAAGTAACCACCTATTACGAATACGATGACCTGGGCCGTTTAACCACTACCAGGGATGATGACGGGCATATTATAAACCAAACGGGTTATCATTATAAACCTTATATAAACCTTTCAAATTCAAGTATCACCATTAAAAGCCCCTTGTCACAAGAAGTGGCCCTTTCAACAAACGGCCCGTGGAACGTAACAAGTAAACCGTTATGGATCACAGTATTCCCATCAAGTGGTACGGCAATTAAGAATGTTACCATTACGTGTGACGAATATGAAAACCTTAACACCCCCAGAACAGGTATTGTGACATTCGGGGTAACCGGTGGCGCCCAGGCTGACCTGACAGTAATACAGGAAGGGGCAAAATTTTTAAATGTGTCACCCTTAATATTATGGTTTGACTATTATACCAGTGATCTTTCAGCTACGGTGCAGGTATCGTCTAATATTCCCTGGCAGGCTGCCATAAGAAAAATAAATGGTCTTGATCTTCCTTTTTATTGGCTGGGTATTACCCCCAATTCAGCCAATGGGGACCAACAGGTAACTATTGATGTAATAAATCTTGACCAATTGCCACAGGGCAGTGTATGGGAGGCATGGATAGATTTTATTGATCCTTCCGGGTCGGAAGAAACTATAAGTGTCAAAACAGAGCTGACTTATTAAAAAATACATAAAAAAGAAAGTTATTTTCAGTAACATAAAAACAAACAGGGAAATCAAAGAATTATTGCCTTTTACCCCAGTTTATCATATTTTCATGTAATTCCTTTTATTTTTTAGCGCCCAATTCTTATATTTGAGGTCGCTATTTAAATGAAAATAAGTTATTTATATTCATTATAAATACTAATAATCGCATGAATTTAAAACACTTGAATAAAAGAATGCCGGCATTCACACTCACAGAACTTTTAGTAGTGCTGGTTATTATCGGGATACTGGTACTTCTTGCCTTGCCGCGTCTTATGCCCCTTATATCCAAGGCTAAGGGCACCGAGGCACAGATGCAGCTCGGGCATGTACATGCCCTGCAAACAGGATACTTTTACCTGCACTCGAAATACAGCACCGATCTGGATGAAATTGGTTTTGAGCAGGAAAAACTGGTTACCGAGGACGGAACAGCCAATTATACTATTGAAATTGTAGAAGCCAGTGCGGCTGGTTTTAAGGCCAGGGCTACTGCTGTTGTGGATTTTGACGGCGATGGCGAGTTTAATGTTTGGGAAATTGACCAGGATAAAAAACTGGTTGAAGTAACCCGTGATTAATGCTTTATTTAAAAATTGCAGGCATCATTATTTTGATGGGTATCGCTTACCAGGATTTCAGGTACCTGGCCGTACCGTGGGTATTGTTCGTAACAGGGTTTATTTGTTTTGGAACAATAGGATTAGTAACAGAAGGGATAAATAACATGGTGGGTTATATT
>CAZWGG010000648.1:0-3449 GCA_964633305.1 uncultured Bacteroidales bacterium | reverse complement strand
GAAGGTTCTATTCTTCTTTTTAGTGCTTCATTGCTATATTGAAATGTAGAACTGCCATTATTATCATTCCATTCTATTATGCCTAATGTTTCATTATACAACTTCACTTCTACTATCATAGCTATTTTATTTTTTTAGATGCTCTTTTTCTTTCTGTTTTTAATTTTGCTTTTTCAAATTTCAACTTCAACTCTAAGTTTTCACCAACTCTAAATACTGACTCTAATTCTTTAATTCGATTTAATCGTATTAAAATCCTTATTAAACTTTCAACTGTTGTTGATTTTCCCTGTTCTATCAGACTAATTGTTGAAACACTTAAACCAACTTCCCCGCTCATTTCTTTTTGAGTAAGATTATACTGTAATCTTATTTTTTTAAGCCTTTTGCCTATTTCTTCTAAGATTTCTTGCTCAGTTAAAAACAACCAATTATCCATTATTTTATTGTTTTAATTATTGAAATATGCATAGTTAATTCAATTTAATTATATTAACTATGAAAATATCATAAGTTATTACAAATATAATATTTTTATTTTAACTACTAAAATATTAATAGTTTCATTTGTTTTATAATGATAACTATTAATATATCATTAGTTAAAGACATTAAATCCTTACTTTCTTTTTACTTCCGACTAACGGAAAGCCATATATGCAGCAGAGAAAAACGTGGAAGCAAAATTATCTGCCGGCAACAAACTTGTCAACGAGACATCCACCTGAACCAACCAAACAAATGCCAGCTGATTATAACCGCTTTGTTGGGCATATAACGTTATCTTGTGTTTATTATAATTTTATCGGATGCTAATCCCTTACTTTTAGCAGTTAAAATTATCTTACCGGGATCGTTGGTTGACTGAACAATTACAAGACATTTACCGTCAAATGCTTTTCGGGTTGGTTGTTGAAAACTCTTCACACTTGTCGGATTTGAATTACCTACACCAACAATTTTTCCATTTCCTTCAATACTAAAATTAATCTGGTTATTTGCCTGAGGGTTCAATATCCCAGTTTTATCGGTAACTTCAACAGTAATATAGCTCAAATCCTGACCATTGGCTTTGATCGTGCTACGATCGGATTTTAAATGAATTTTAGCAGGATCACTGGCCGTAACAAGTTGATAATCTGCAACTTTAATTCCCTTAATATACCCTATAGTCTTTAAAGTCCCTTTCTCATAGGGGATTTTCCATGTGGCTTTAAATTCTGTTGCCCGAGAAGTTTCTTTTGTTCCCATGAATTTATTATTAAATAAAAGCTGAACGCTATCGCAAGCTGAATAAACAACAACGGTCATTTTTTTACCTTCATACCCGGGCCATGTCCAACTTTGTTTAACATCATCCCACCCCCATGGTGAATCGTTTTCAAGTTTATAAGAAGGAACAGGGGAATATACAAAAAAGGAAAGCTTATTGTCATTTTTGAACAATATATCGCGGTAATAGGAACGTGGTTTTTTGAAGCCACACAAATCAAAATCACCAGAGTTGGTCGACATCCAAGGAAAAAGCACAGAATCCGGTGATGTGAAACTTTCACGGGCAGCCCAACCCAACGATACCTCGCCCATAAAATCCATGGCTGTCCACTCAAAATTTCCTAGCACAAAATCATGATCAACAGCTCTCATCCAATTACTAAATGAGGATAGTGGGTCAATTTCCGATGAAAACATAATGCGGTCAGGAAGGCGTTTATGGTCATATTCATATTGTGATGACTGATAACTATAACCGCAAATATCCAAAGCCGAGATAAAAGCATCACAATTACGCCAGTCTTCATGTTCACAATCGCGCCATTCTCCTTTATACTGGGCAACATTTGCAGATACCGGACGCGTCGGATCTAACGAACGGACAAAACCTGCAACTTTATAACCCAAAGCTATTACTGCACTATCATAATTGTTTCTAACCTGGTTACATATACTGTAAGTAAAAATGCTGGGATGATTCCTGTCTCGCATTATCATACTTGTTATATCTTTCTGCCACCAATCGTTGAAATAAACATGATAATCATCGGGCAACCAACCTATATTCCATACATCAAATGCTTCGTCAATGATCAACATTCCAATCCTGTCGCATGCATCGAGGAAAACCGACGAGGGTGGGTTGTGCCCACACCGGATAGCATTAAAGCCTGCTTTCTTCATTAGTTCAACTCTTCGCTCCTCTGCCCTGTCAATGGCAGCAGCGCCTAATGGGCCATTATTGGCGTGCAGAGACCCTCCTTTCAATTTTATGTTCTTGCCATTAAGAAAAAAACCTTTTTCACTATCAAATACAAATGAACGTATGCCAAATATAGCTTCCTTTTTTTCGGTTGTTATATCATTTGTTTGCAAGGTACAAATTGTTTTGTATAAATATGGAGTTTCCGGTGACCATAATAATGGCTTTTGTATTTGGAAATTGAGCCTGACCAGGGAGGGTACAAAATGCGAAATACGTGTTGAAACTTTTTTTGAAGCAACAGTGTTACCATGCATGTCAACAATTTTCGCAAGTAAATAAATATCTGTATCATTTTTTGTTTTGTTATTAATTTCAACTTGCATAACTATTTTTGAATTTAAGGAATCTACCGAAGGTGCAGTTATAAATAGTCCATCAGGGGCAATATGTACTTTATTAACAAGGCTCAGGTACACATGACGGTATATGCCGGAACCAGAATACCAGCGTGAGTTTATACCTTCGTTTTTAACTTCGACGGCTATAACATTCTCTTTTGCCCCAAAATTCAGATATTTTGACATTTCATACGTAAAAGCAGTATATCCGTACGGATGATTACCCAAATGATGTCCATTAATCCAGACATCGGAATTCATATAAACCCCATCGAAGTTAATGTATACAATTTTACCCGAATCGGCAGCTGATAACTTAAAGTGTTTACGGTACCATCCGGTACCTCCAACAGTAAAACCTGAACGCTTGCCACAAAGCGCTTCGGAATCGAACGGCCCGCTTATTATGCGTGACTTTTCATTTGAAGGGGCATTAGGCAAATCTTCAATGCCCCAATCATGAGGAAGGGAAACGTCTCTCCAGGAATTATCCTCAAAATCAGGTTTTTCAGCTCCGGTTATCTTACCCCTGTAAAACTTCCAGTTTGAGTCGAATAGCAATTTACCATGAAATTCTTGCGCAACTCCAGCAATTTGAGTAACTAAAATAAATAGAACCAGGTTAATTAATTTATTTCTCATATTCTATTTGCTTTTAATTTATAAATGTTCGTTGTCTTTTCCATCAGGTAAATTATGATTACACACATGTCGAGTAGACAAGGAAGTTTCACTTCAAGTTTCTCAAACCTGTGTACTGAATCATTCTGGTATGTAAGCACAGAACCGTGCGAACCTATTTAGTCTTTGCAAGAAAACGCCAAATACTGCGTTATTCTTGCCTTGAAAAT
>CAZWGG010000647.1:0-3454 GCA_964633305.1 uncultured Bacteroidales bacterium | reverse complement strand
CGATTTGTATGAAACAGAATCGAATACTATGAAAGAAATCGAGAAAATAAAAGAAAAGCTAACCCGGAAAGTAACCGAACTAGAAACAAACTACTCAGAGGTTATAAGAAAAAGGAAAGAACTTGAAAAAGAATTTAATAAATTGAAAGAGGCTTCAAACTCAAATTGGGAGAGAATAAAAGAAGAGTTTGAACTAATCCTTAAATATGTTGATGGGGATAGAGAAAACTTTATAGAAAAAGCTGAATTCGTAATTAGCGAACTTGGAAGTAAAATTAAAGAACTTGAGGAAAAAGCTGTTGATGCTGCTTCTGATATAAAAACTGACCTGACAAAAAAAGCTAATGATTTAAAAATTTCAAGGGAAGAGCTCAAGGAAAAATTGGATAAAATTAAGAATGATTCATCGGACAAGTGGAGAGAAGTTAAACATTGGTTTATTGAAAAATCTAATTCTATTAAAGAATATATGGCTTCAATCGGTCATTGATTTTTAATCTCCGGTTAAATTTTCAGATAGATTATCATGCTATGATAAGCATATTTTCTTAAATTGAGTACTAAAAAAACATGACAGTGGCAAATCAAGAATTTATTATAGTAGGAAACGTTTTTGATAGCTATTTTGCTATTGATATAGCTGATTTTATGAGGCAGAAAACAGATATTGCAGATTTGATTTCACTTAAAACTTTTGCAAATACAGAATTTTGCCCTCGATTTACGGTAAATGGCGATAATAATTATGAAATGACAGGAAGGTCCCTGGAAAACAAAACAGTAATTATTGTATCGGTTCACAACGATTGGATTTCAAGAAACGAACTGGCCATGCGAAATATGATATTAGCCCGGACAGCAAAAGACAATGGAGCAATTAAAGTTATCCTGGTTGAACCTGATTTATTTTTTTCTGCCCAGGACAGGGGCCCAAAAAAAGGACAAGGTTGTACAAAATATGAACGGTCAAAGGACGATTTACATAAATTTAACGGACAGGCCTTTACTGCAAGAATGTATGCCCAATTGTTGAAAACATCCGGGATAGATGTTGTTGTAACTATACATAACCATAGTTTCTCGTGCCAGCATGAGTATGAAAAAGCATTGGGGAAAAATAATTTTATTAATTTATTTCCCGATAGCCTATATCACTACTACTTAAGTAATTCGGGTATTGTCGATCCGTATAATTCAATTTTAGTAGCCCCGGATGAAGGCGCTTCGGAGTTCGTCCAAAGTACTTGTGAAATAACTGATCCATTTTTTCCATTTATTCTGTTTGAAAAACAAAGAAAGAGTGAAAGATCAGTAAAACTAAAATTCTCTGAAAAATCACAGCTTTCGCTCAGACAAATAAAGGGAATGGACGTTGTAGTACTGGATGATATGGTACGAACCGGTTCAACTGTTGTTGATTGTTGTAAAATTTTAGAAAAATATTCACCGCGAAAAATTGTTTTTCTAGTTACTCATTTTTTCAGCTCAGATGAAATCAAACAAAACCTCAATGGTCCTAATATCCATGAAATAATAACAACGAATACCCTCCCCACTATTTTAAACAGGGACAACCAAGGCCGATTAAGAAAAAAAATGTCGGTGCTGAAAATAAATAAATGGATTGCCGATTATTTAAATCAACATCTGGGGCTTGGGTTACATATTGAAAAACCATTGTATCTGGAAGATATGTCCGATAAAAACCCTCGATCTCTTTCAAAACAACAAGTATATAGTATGATATGATCTTGCTGAATGATTGATGATTATCAATACTTGTACACCTGGCAACTTTAGCTTTTATCAGCATTATCTTTTTTACAATCCCTAATTTGAACAAGCCAAAACCAAACAGGATGCCTTCAAGGAATTCATGTATCTCTGTTTTGTCTTGTCCAAGTTATCATCCATTCCACATATAATCCCTTAAACTTGCCATTAATTGTCTTCTGGCGATAAATATCCTGCTTTTTACAGTTCCTAACTTTATGTTCAGTTCATCTGCAATTTCTTTATATTTATATCCCCGCAGATACATGAGGAAAGGGATTCTAAATTCGTCATTCAGGTAATTAATTGTTTTATTAATTTCTTTCTTAGCATATTCAGATTCAGGAGATTCACTATTTATTTTATCATCTAATTTTGAAAAAATTATACGATTGCTACTATAGGATTCTGTATTAAACCTGTTTGATTTTCTATGATCATTAATATAAGTATTCTTCATTATAGTGTATGTCCAGGCTTTTTGATTTGTCGTATCCTCAAACTTATCCCTGTATTTTATTGCTTTGAAATAGGTTTCCTGTACTAAATCTTTTGCTTCTTCTTCATTTCTTGTCAAACTCCAAGCAAAACTGAATAATTGGTCCTTTAAACCGATTAACCGATAATTAAATTCTTGTGTTGTCATAAATCATAAACTTATTAATTATAATTTCGTTAAAATTTCAGTAATTACTAATACTGTCATTAGATTCATAATTTTGTGTTTTCACATGTAAAATGCAATAGTTATACCATGCAATTAAGAGTTGAGCTTAATCCTCTCAAACTATTATCATTATTAGATAGTTTAAAAAAAAGTGGAAACAATAAAACTTAGAATTGGGGAATTAAAGGGAAAACTTGTGTAATAAATCCTCATTAAAAAAGGAAAAATATGGGTAAATGAGATTAATCAAGTTTACAGTAATTACAAAACAATTATTTAAAAATTTTTACGATGATTTCATATCTTACTATGCCGGTCTGCCAGTGCTTATTACAACCTTCCTGTTTTTCGTGGGAGGTATGTCATGAAATTTATCGATATATACGGTTTTAATGTTTACAAATTCACGTATACCGTTCACTGCTAATTCTCTTCCATACCCAGATCGTTTAGCCCCACCAAAAGGTAAACGCGGGTCTGACTTTACCATAGCATTAATAAAAACTGCCCCCTAGTTCAAGTACTGTTTTTTTTATGTGGCTTCCCGCCAGTTCAGCAACCTTTTTTCCTGCAAATTCGCTACCGGTAAGAGTAACAGCTTTAATAACGTCGTGCCTAATAACATTTTTGACCTTATTTGAACCGATTACCAAATTTTGAAACACGTTTATCAATTTTTTTATCGCTAAACACTTCAAATTCCTCAATTAAGTTATTTGTATAGGGATTTATACTTTGTAATAACATAAACTATAATTTTATTATTAAATAATTACGATCTTCCTGCATGTTCCATATTAAATTTAATATTCAAATCGTAATAAATCGAATATTAAGCCAAGAATCACAAAATAAGGCAGAATAATAATGTAGAAAAATGCAACAAAATTGTGTGAAAAGTTCTCATTATATATTTGTTTTTAATCCGATTTTACATCTGTTAAAAAGTAAGTAAAATACATAATTAGTGCCTGCCAGAAAACTCCTATTTTTTAAAGTCTTTGATAAGAAAAC
>CAZWGG010000646.1:0-3459 GCA_964633305.1 uncultured Bacteroidales bacterium | reverse complement strand
GTGTAGTTCCGCAGCATCCACCAATGATATTGGCCCCTGCTTCAATGATATGCGGTACAAGTTCAGCCATTTGTTCAGGAGTTTCAGGAAAAACATCAACCCCATCAACAAGTTTTGGCAGACCTGCATTGGCATGAACTAGAATAGGAGTATCAGGTGCCGCGAGCTTAAGCTCTTTAACAATGGCAATCATCCTTTCCATACCATTGCCACAGTTTGTGCCGATTATATCTGCTCCTGCCTCAATACAAGCTTTTGCGGCTTCGGTAGGAGAAACCCCCATCATAGTTCTGTATTCACCTTTTGGAGATCGTTCATACGTAAAAGTTGTTATGATTTCCAGTTTTGTATTTTCTTTAGCAGCCTTTATTGCCAGTGTAGCTTCATCAATAGCACTCATAGTTTCAATACAAAGTGCGTCTGCTCCTCCCTTTTCCAGGGCAATAGCTTGTTCCTTAAAACTTTCATATAGCTCTTCCTCTGTTACATCTCCCATAACCAGCATTTTCCCGGTAGGACCAATAGAGGCAATTACCCATTTATTTTCACCTGCTGCTTGTGATGAGATGTTAGCAGCTGCTTCATTAATTTCACTTACATTGTTTGCGAGTCCGTAATGTTCAAGTTTAAAGCTCGTACCTCCAAAGCTGTTTGTTTCAATCATATCCGAACCGGCTTCAATATAGCATTTTGCAATATCTAAAATATCATTTGGGCGATCAACACACCATTTTTCCGGGCATTCACCTGGTTGTAGGCCTTTTTTATGAAGAAAGGTTCCCCAGGCACCGTCGGAAATTAATATTTTATTTTTTTTTAGGGCTTCAGTAATTCGTATTTTATTCATAATTAATATTTTATTTTAGGGTTATTTTACTACAATTGTCAAATGTAACAAGATAACAAGTGATATATAAATACAATATTGATTATTTATTATACAATATTTACCTTGTTAAGAATGTTTGATAATTTACAGGAAAAGAAACTGTTGTTCCTGATTTTCATGGACTGCGCCATATATGAAAGAGTTGTAGGTTATTTATGATGATAATAAATATTCAACGAATCATGAACTCCGAATTAACCCGAATTAGCTTTCTTTGCTTTATTAAAATTATGAATAATATTCGAAATAGCTATTATATTCTCTTTTGGTACATCATAGGGCAGGTCGCAGCCAGGCGCAACAATAAAATTATAATGGCCAATTGTTTCAATTAGGTCTATAACGTATTTCTGATTATCGTTTATACTACTATTCATTAACTTATTAATTGGTATATTCCCTGAAAGGATGATATTATTGGAAGCAGCAATATTTTTAATTTTGTCTATATTAATGTTTTCATCAATTGCAATACAGTTAGGACCTGACATGATCATATTTTCAATATTTTCTGAAGCATTACCACATACAAAAAATGAAGAAAAGACCCTTTTATCATTCAAATAACAAAAAATATTTTTATACCCTTGCAGTAAGTAATCGGAGAGCAATTGAGGGGATATCTGCGAAATTAACGGATCTACAATAGCAATGATATCTGCTTTTTCATGAATATAGTATGTTGAAACTTTCATGCATACCTCAGTACAATATTCTAATAATTTTTTGATATATTCAGTATCATCAAAGAAATCAATAAACAGTCCCATACCTCTAAGTTGAAAAGCTAATGTTAATGGTCCGGTTACAAGTCCATATATCGCAGTAGTATCACCTATCTGTTTTTTCAACTCTTTCATAGCTGAAATAACAACAGGCAAACGTCCCTGGTCTGCTTCCGGCAGTTTTGGAAAGGCTTTTTTAGCAAATTCAAATGGATGAGATTTTACTATTGGTGCTGTTTTACTTTCCCATGATAAAATGCATCCTAATATCTCAGCTTCCAATTGTAAATCAAAAAATATGGGTAGTCCGTCTGGGGCATACAATTTATAAACTAATAATAGTGATTCTATTAATTTTTTCTCGTTTCTTAAAATCTCTACTGAATTGTAATTTTTAAAGCTGCCGGCATGTATCCCGGCATAAGGGACCCAACCGGGTCTACTAACTCTTTCCTTATTAAGGATTTTATAAAGTAATTCTTTTCCGGTATTTGTATTAGCCATCCTGCAGATCAAATACTTTTTTTGTGTATATTGATATAACAAATTTACAAAGAGATATTACTATTCATGAAAAAAACCAAAAATAATAAAATATCCAAGTATTTATATTATATTGACAATATATTATATAATATTAACCTATTTACATAAAATTATAAACCGTGCAACAATTATTCGAGAAAATTTCTTATCCGTTTGACAGTGGCTTTCGGATAAAGAATTTTAATTCCTATGAAAACCAAGAGAAGTGGCATTATCACCATGAATATGAATTAACTTATGTTAGCCACCAGAGTGGGAAAAGATATATCGGTGACAGTATTGAAGATTTTAAAGAGGACGATCTTGTTTTAATTGGTAAGAACTTGGCTCACTATTGGATATTTGACAGTTTACCAGGAAAATTTGAAAACGATACTAGTCAGATTATTGTAATTCAATTTAATGATTCTTTTTTTGGGAGTAGTTTTTTGAAGAAACCGGAAATGATTTCCATTTTTCAGCTTATTGGCAGGTCCAGTTCTGGAATAGTATTCCATGGAGAGGTTAAAGAGAAAATAGGTACCGGGATGAGAAACATGGCATCGAAAGATAATTTTGAGATACTGTTAGAACTCCTTAAGATTCTAAAAATACTTTCAAATTCAAATGAATATAAATTATTATCGAGTTCGGTTTTTTCGCAAAACGAAATTCAATCGGACTGTTCGAAAATAAATTTTGTTTATGATTATATCAAAAACAATTTTAAGGAAAAAATTATTCTGGAAGATATTGCTAAACTTGTGAATATGACGGTTTCAGCATTTTGCAGGTACTTCAAACGTAAAACAAATAAGACTTTTTACTCTTGTGTAATTGATTTTCGAATTGCCCATGCTTGTAAATTACTGGTTGAGAGCACAAATCAGATATCAGAGGTATGTTTTGAATGTGGCTATGAAAATATAGCAATTTTCAACCGGCAATTTAAGTCTTTGACAGGCCTTACCCCATCAAATTATAGGCAGCGTTTTTCTAAATTCAGATAAATATACTGTTTTCATCATGCCTGGGCATGATGGCGGTATAACTGATACTAGTCAGTTTTGCGTTCGCAACCGAAGTGTAATGAAGCTCATGACCGAAAAACCTAATAAGTATCAGTATATTTCTTTATTATCATTACAATGTCTCATTCTTTGAATGACTTTCTTTTTAGCATCTTATTCTTCTTATTTCAGTTTTTGGCACTTGTAAGTTTTAAATAACCATAATTAGTCTTTGCAAGAAAACGCCAAATACTGTGTTATTCTTGCCTTGAAAATAGTCATTTACAATCAGTAAACTCCTCATTTTCAA
>CAZWGG010000645.1:0-3461 GCA_964633305.1 uncultured Bacteroidales bacterium | reverse complement strand
GGAAGGTATTAAATATCGTTTTTTGAATATCATATTCTTAATTATTTCTGATTTGGACTATAATTTAAAAACTAAATCTAACCAAAAAACTGTATTTACGTATTGAGACATAAGGAGAAGAAAAAAAATTTCTTAAGCCATTTTTAAATAAATCTTGTAATATTCGGTTTATTCCTTGTAACTTCGCGGGTTATCTTTTGTCACCCATATTTTACAGAATTTATGATGTGCCAGATAAAGATATTCAATCGAAATGTTGCTTTTATTCCCATATTAATATTGGTAAGTTTTACTAAAGTTGGTATTACCAAAAATTACACGCCAGTTGGAGATATTGTTTCTTCCGATACAATGAAAATAAAATTCAACTTTTGGAAAGTTAACCTACATTGTTCTATTCCCACTCGAGACTCTTCCGTTATTTTTACTTCAATGTTTTTACCTGCTGCAGCCAAAAGTTACAAACGTGTTTCTTTACTTTCCGATTTTACTGCAAATGAAACTCAATACAATGTTAACTCAGGCGTACAGTTATATTACGATCAAACCATTGATTCATACAACTCTGCTTCGCTTTTTGATTTGAAAGATTTAATTATAGCCGGATTAACCAGCAACCGTCCTTCGTATATACAGCCTTATGTTTTAGATTCTATTCTCTCCAGGAGTGAAAAAGAAATACTATATTCTGTTTGGCGGTCAAAAGTGGTCTATGCAGAAAACGAAACGGAACTTTCCGAATTAATCCGTTTATCGACACAAGAAATGATTAATAACGGGTATACTGATTTAGGGACCGATCTATTACCTTTTATCTCAGTACTAATGCAGGAACAACACGTATATCATTATGATTCAAGAAGAATGTTAACGTTTAGTCCAATATCTAATAGAATAGTTACCGTAACAGAAATGCTTTCTGCAATGGCCAGTCTTGATGTAAAAGAAAGGGCAGGAGTTTGCCGCGATACTCATGAATCAGGCCTACGGGTTGCAAGAAGCCTGTACAATGAATATTTGAAATACAAATACCCGGATAAAAATTACAATGCAGATGATTATGTGTTTTTGCAAGCATGGGTTACTCCTCCTTCTCATCATGTAACCATAGTAATAGTTGACCCGGAAAATCCAAGAAACCTGTATGAATTGGATTGGGGACGTGTATACAAAAAAACAGATCAGGAAGGCCCTACTATAGGAAACAGCATTGGAACCACGATACGGCTGTGGCGATTTGATGAAAAAAAGAATATTACTGTTTCCTTTGATTTAATAAAAACTCAATGGGGATTACTATTTGATAAAGAGATTTTGCCTGAAAAAGAATATACTTCAATCAATGGTATTTATAGTCCATTGTATGGAAATTTCGGAAAATACATAAAAAATATAGGGGAAAGAGGCAGTCTTAGTTTTACCGAAGGAATTTTTAATGCCTATCAGCCTTTTTTCCTAACATCATTATCGCGCACCTCCCGAAACTTTCCTGTTTTTCATTTATTCAGATTTAAAGGAATTATGGGAATACAAACCATGATACTTGAAGATGCAAAAAGAAAAAATTATACACTGCCCTGGGCCGACTGGAAAAGTACCCTGAACTCTTTTAACGTAATAAGGTATATGGGAATCTTTAATACACGGAAATTTAAGTTACATGAAAACATTTCATTAAACTTTTTCCTGAACAGCCAATTAGATATATTTTTATCACTGGGATATTATCGTGTGAAGAATGGAGGTGAATTATCCGGATTTCACAGCAATGGTGATGGAAATGTTTGGTTTTCATATGGAACTGAACTTTCTTACGAAAACAGTCTGGGGACGATATTATCCGGCATAAGGTTGATGCAACGGAATTACCTTATGCCAAATGATGTGCGATATTTAAGTCCGAACCCTGCGTCTTTGTTCGGCCACATTTCTATAGTTAACAATGCCAGCGACCTGGAACTATTTATGTTATTAAGAAAAAATGGTTGTGAAACAAAAACTGAATTTGCATTCGAACAAAATCTGCTAAAAGCACAATTTGTTAAATTCGAATTTAACCAGTACATCTCTTTTGGAAAAAAGTGCGGTATAAATCTAAAGACCATGTGTTTCAAACAAATTAAAGGAGTTGAATATTTTTGGTATCCAAAAAGAAATGAATTTCTGGAAATAGGAATCCAAAACAAGCAGAGAAATTGGTATTTAGGTATTAACAGCAGGTTTATTAAAGATGATTATCCTGCTTTTGGTTTATATACACGAAAAACTTTTTAACTCTAATTTAAATCTTCAATAATTATATCTATTCCACAAAAAAAGTCCCCCGTAACCGGATATCTTCTGACGAACTGCCGATTTGAACTTCAAATTCTCCTGGTTCAATAATAAAACCATTTGATTTGGTATCATAAAACGATAACTCGGATGCTGGAAGATTAAACGAAACAATTTCACTTTCATTTGGATTAAGAGTTATACGTTTAAACCTTTTCAACTGCCTAACAGGAACTTTTACCGACGCATTTAAGTCATGGACATACACCTGAATAACTTCGTCCCCTTTATATTTTCCGGTGTTTTTTACCGTACATTGAATTTCAATTTCACCCTTTTTATCTATCCGGTCAGTATTTAATTTTAGCCCACTATATTCAAATGTTGTGTATGAAAGGCCAAACCCAAACGGGTATAGTACAGGCTGGTCAAAATACATGTAAGTCCTACCGCTATTTATAATATCATAATTGGAAAAAGGAGGTAACTGATCATTTGACGCGTAAAATGTTTCCGGAAGTTTTCCGCCAGGGTTAACATCGCCAAACAAAACATCAGCTATTGCCGTGCCGGTTGCCTGACCGGTATACCAAGCTTCAACAATTGCAGAGACGTTTTTTTCTGTTCCTTCCAATGCTACAGGGCCGCCATTAATAAGAACAACAATAATATTTGGGTTTACTTTTGCAATGGCTTGAATTAATTCTCTTTGAACATTTGGCAAAGCAATAGTTTCACGGTCAAGTTCTTCTTGAGAAATACCTGGAGCAGTCCCCAGAACAAGAACAACTGCATCGTTCTTCTGGGCAATTTTTATAGCTTCATCAAAATCCTTCTCCCCAAGGTCCCAAGTTAATCTGGCCGCTGCACCGAGAATATTATCAAAATATTCAAATACAATTTCATACTCTTTTCCTGCAATTAATTTAACTTTAGCGCTATTCGGTTTTTCACCATGTTCAGTCCAATCGTCAAATAACAATTGACCATTTAAAAAAAGCCTTGACCCATCGTCTGATATCGTCCCCAGGTTAAAAATACGTGTTTCAGGTGCTATTACTTTCCCTGTCCAGCGAACCGAAAATTGATCATCAGGTAACCTGGCTGCGGCAGGTTCATCTTTCCAGGAAAAATTTACCATTGGATCAATACGAGTAAAAACAGGCCCTCCTGTCAAATTCATGTTG
>CAZWGG010000644.1:0-3465 GCA_964633305.1 uncultured Bacteroidales bacterium | reverse complement strand
CTGATACATAATTGGCCATTTTTTTTGTATTACCTTCTTTACTGTAATACAAAACCAGGACTTTACCCATTTTGCTGTCGTTTTCTTATTAAGTTTAGTGCTGAACCGGCTTTAAACCATTCTATCTGGCTTTTGTTATATGAATGATTTACCTGAAATTCATCCTTGTATCCGTCAGTGTGATATAATACTATTGTTAAAGGTTTATTTGGTTCAAAGTTTTTAAGCCCGTTTATATCAATAGTATCATCTTCATTTACTTTTTCATAGTCATTTTTGTTAGCAAAAGTAAGGGCCAGCATCCCTTGTTTTTTCAAATTGGTTTCATGGATACGGGCAAATGAGCGTACTAAAACGGCTTTAACTCCCATATGCCGGGGTTCCATGGCTGCATGTTCGCGAGATGATCCTTCACCGTAATTTTCATCGCCAACAATAATGGTTCCAATACCCTCTTTTTTGTACTGTCGTTGAACCTTAGGTACTTCGTCATATTCCCCGTTTAGCTGGTTTTTTACAAGGTTTGTTTCATTATTAAAAGAACTTACGGCTCCTATTAACAAATTATTTGAGATGTTGTCAAGATGTCCCCTGTATCTTAACCATGGCCCGGCCATAGATATATGATCTGTTGTACATTTACCTTTTGCTTTTATAAGTACTTTTAGTCCCATGTAATCTTTACCATTCCATGGTTCGAAAGGAGTTAGCAATTGTAATCGGTTAGAATCGGGTTTAACTTTTATTTCAATGTTACTTCCATCATCGGCCGGGGCTAGGTATCCCTTATCCTTTACATCAAAATCATTCACAGGCATTTCTATTCCCAGGGGCTCATCAAGTTTGACCTTTTTCCCCTCTTTGTTAACCAGGTGATCTTTCAGGGGATTGAAAGTCAGCTTTCCGGCAATTGCAAATGCAGTTGTAAGTTCGGGTGATGCAACAAAGCCGTGAGTGTTCGGATTTCCATCATTTCGTTTGGCAAAATTCCGGTTAAAAGATGTCATAATTGAATTTTTTTCATGTTTCTCGGCCTCATGCCTTGCCCATTGCCCAATGCAAGGCCCACATGCATTGGCTAGAACAACTCCTCCAATTTTCTCAAATTTCTCAAGCAAGCCGTCCCTTTCTGCTGTATACCTCACTTGCTCGGAACCTGGAGTAACAGTAAATTCTGATTTTACCTCAAGTTTTTTATCAATGGCCTGTTGTGCTAAAGAGGCAGCTCTAGTAAGGTCTTCATAAGAAGAATTGGTACATGAGCCAATTAGTCCCACCTCAAGTTTTTCAGGCCATCCCTTTTTTCTTACAACATCGGCAAATAAAGATACAGGAGTAGCAAGGTCAGGAGAAAAAGGTCCGTTAATATGAGGTTCCAATTCCGATAAATTTATTTCAATAACCTCGTCAAAATATTTCCCCGGATTATCGTAAACTTCAGGATCACCTGTCAGGTAAGAAGCCAAACTATCAGCCAGGTCAGCAATTTCTGATCTTCCCGTTCCTCTTAGGTATAATGCCATTTTCTCGTCGTAGCCAAAAGTAGAGGTAGTGGCTCCAATTTCTGCCCCCATATTGCAAATAGTTCCTTTTCCTGTGCAGGAAATATTCTTTGCCCCCTCGCCAAAATATTCAACAATGCACCCGGTTCCTCCTTTTACCGTTAAAATGCCTGCAACTTTTAAAATTACATCTTTTGCAGATGTCCATCCGCTTAATTTCCCCGTTAGTTTAACGCCAATAAGTTTTGGAAAACGCAATTCCCAAGGCATTCCGGCCATAACATCTACAGCATCGGCTCCTCCAACGCCAATAGCTACCATACCTAACCCTCCTGCATTAACTGTATGGGAGTCGGTACCAATCATCATTCCCCCGGGGAATGCATAATTTTCAAGAACTACCTGGTGTATAATTCCGGCACCTGGTTTCCAGAAACCGATGCCATATTTATTTGAAACCGATGCCAGGAAATCGAAAACTTCTTTATTAGTAATTGTTGATGCTTTTAAGTCATCTTTGGCTCCTTCTTTAGCAATAATAAGGTGGTCACAATGTACGGTTGAAGGTACAGCAACTTTCTTTTTGCCTGCCATCATAAATTGCAGCAAAGCCATTTGTGCTGTTGCATCCTGCATGGCTACCCTGTCAGGTCGAAAATTTACATAATCTCTTCCTCTTTCAAATTCCCTGAGTACCATTTCTTTGTCAAGATGGGCATAAAGTATTTTTTCCGCTAATGTTAAAGGTTTTCCTATCTTCTTTTTTGCAATATCTATACGATTCTTCAAATCAGTATATACACTTTTTATCATATTTAAATCGAAAATCATAATTAATTACAAGTTTAAAGATTTAAAAAAAAGAGCCCGCAAGTTAATAAAAACTCAAAGAATATAAATCATTAAAAACTTGTTGTATAATGAATAGTTAATAAATTGTTTTTTACTTAAACAAAAAATAATATGATTAAGTTTAATACTTTCTTTCAATTTTTTTGTTTGAAGTTTCTGAAAGAAGACAATATTTTTCATAGGGAAATTATAAAGTTAATTGTCTTAATAATGTTAGCAGAGTTTTTTTAGCATAATATGATGAATTACTACCTAAAATCAAAATTGTTATATAATTCGCATATGAAGTCATAGTTTATTGGACCAGTCTATCTTGGGGTTTGGATATACTGGGAATTTTAACTCTGCTAACTTTTTTTACTATAATTATAGTAAATATTACATTTTTATTGTATAAAACTAATCAAATATATTTTTCTATGAAAACACTTACAATTGCAAAATTGCTTGTTGTTTTATCTATTTTTATATCTATAACATGTAGTAAAGAAAAACCGGATGAGAAAAAACCCTTGCCTAATCAAATAAATGTGCTAATTCATGATGGAATTGAAAGAACATATCTACTGCATGTTCCTGTATCTTATGATGGATCAGCCAGTGTCCCTTTTGTAATTGCTCTTCATGGGTATTCAGGAACTTCGCTGGGACAGGAAAGATACACAAAACTCAGTGAAAAATCCGATGAAAAAGGATTTATAATTGTTTATCCTGATGGACTTAGCTATCCGTGGTCTGCTGACAATCCCCAAGCATGGAATGCCGGGGGGCCTTATGAATACTGGACACAGGGGACAGATGATGTTGGATTTATATCGGAACTTATTGAGTTAATATGCAGGCATTATTCAATTGATGAAAAAAGAATTTATGTTACCGGGCATTCTAACGGGTCTTTCATGACATACCGAATAGCTTCGGAGTTATCTCACAAAATTGCAGCTATTGCGTCTGTCTCTGGTCAAATGTTTTATGAAGCATGGGTACAACCAACAAGTTCTATGCCAATTATACATTTTCACGCTTTAAATGACGATGCTGTGAAGTATAATGGCTTTTTTTTAGGAGATAGTCTAATACCTCCTGTTGATACAGTATTAAGTATATGGGC
>CAZWGG010000643.1:0-3470 GCA_964633305.1 uncultured Bacteroidales bacterium | reverse complement strand
ATATCGCCAGACCGTTGCAAAACAAATAGTTGTAACGGTTATTTTATTTTTCAGGATGCAATAATAAATCAAAATAATTATTTTTATTAATTATTGTATATGCAGGATTATTATATGCGTTTTGGAAGGTTTTGCTTTGTCTGGCCTTTCTTTTTGGGTTCCATTTGATCTCAAAGCTTGACAGAGTATTATTTTCTTCCTCAACCAAATCTATTTCCTGTTGTTGGGTGGTTCTCCAGAAAAACATTTTTCTATCAATATTAAAAGATTTTATTAGCTTAAAACGTTCGCTGATAAAAAAGTTTTCCCAAAGTGCACCAACATCTGTCCTGCTCTCTAAATAATTATAATTTCCAATTATTGCATTCCGGATACCATTATCAATAAAATATATATTTTTCCCTTTCCGTATTTCATTTCTTACATTCCTACTATAAGACTCTAACCTGAATATAATATATGTTTTTTCCAACAGGTCAATATATTTCTCTATTGTCTCATTATCAGCACCAACAATATCTCCTAGTTCTTTATATTTTACTTCATTTCCGATTTGAAGTGCCAATGCTTTTAAAATTTTCTCCAAAAGAACAGGTTTTTTTATTTGATCAAGCATTAAAAGATCTTTATACAAATAACTACTGGCAATAAGTTTTAGATGCTCCTTTTCTTCCCCTATCCTATTGACAATTTCAGGATAAGATCCAAATACCAACCTGTGTTCAAGCATTCTTTTTTCTTCCAGAAGACCATGATTGTCTGATAATTCCTGAAAGAGGAAAGGAAATAAATAGTATTCATATTTTCTTCCGGTTAAAGGTTCATTTATTTTATTGGAAAGCTCAAAAGCTGAAGATCCGGTAGCAATTACCTGTACATCCTTTAAATTGTCAACTATAAGCTTAATAGTAAGACCAATATTTTCAATTTTTTGAGCCTCATCAATTACGACCAGTTTATTTTTTCCTATAATTGATTTAAGCCTTGTAGAGGTTGTATTTACCAGAATATCACTAGTATCACCTTCATCTCCGTTAAAAACTATAACAGGTTCTTTGATATCGCTAATTAACTTGTTGACCAGGGTTGTTTTCCCAACCTGTCTTGCACCGAATATTACAATAGCTTTATTTCTAAATATTCTTTTACTAATAATTTTTTCAAGATTTCTTATTACCATAATTATAGAAATTGTTTTTTACAAACATAATAAAATATTATACAAATCGCAAAATATCATAAAATAATGCGACAGGTATCGCATAAAATCATAGTAAAAAAGCTCATTTTAAGGACTCAAACTCTGCCGAAGGCATCCCTTTGGGACAAATTAACAATAGTTTAAGGGGGACTAGTTTAAGGGGGACAGCCACCTTTTATTATTTCATAATATATTTATTTTCATCATTTTGTATTGGTTGCAGCTTCCTTTTACTTTACCTCCGTAAAAGAAATCGTAAACAAATCGTGAACGGAATTATACCGAAATGAACGGAATTGAATAGTTGTTTCAGTAACAAAATGCTCCAAATCCGTTTAAAAACGTTCAAAACCGACTCAAAGTGTAAACCAAAATGTGCTGAATTAGCCGTCCCCTACGGGCTACTGGAAGAGTTGTACCAGTTCTGATTTAATTATCTGGTATATTTTAAAAAATGTTCCAGAAAAACATCGTACATTCTATATCCTTCTGTATCTTTAATAATGAGTTGTTTTTCAAGTAACGAGTTTATAGCTCTATGCATACTACTTGAATTTCTGATATTGGTCTTTTCCATGAAATCTGTTGATGTTGGGGTAGATACAATTCCGGTTTTACCAAATCCTTTTACTACAGCAAATTGTTGTTTGGTTAGTCTTTCGGGTAATTCACTGTAAAAAACACTTTTTTC
Source organism: uncultured Bacteroidales bacterium (assembly GCA_964633305.1). Lineage (GTDB taxonomy): Bacteria > Bacteroidota > Bacteroidia > Bacteroidales > UBA10428 > CAZWGG01. Next base: position 1,578 of record CAZWGG010000643.1, on the reverse strand, counting down.
AAGGATAAAATCCCTGTATATCTTATTAAATTCTTCCATTGTTTTTGGCAATTGTGTTTGGCTGAATAAAAAATTCGTTATTGCCTGCACATAATATGTATGAAGATGTGAAATTTCAAGGATATGATCAATGATAAAGGGTTCAACCTGTATTTTTTCTCTTTTAAAATGCTTCAGGATAAAATCCTTGTATATTTCCTTTTCAATTTTTCCAATAGATAACATCCTGGTAGATTGATAAAATGGCATATTGTAATCAGTAAATATTTCATTTATCAAATGATATTCACTTCCACTGTACAGGAATATAATATTATTACATTGTTGTGTAAGAGCTCTTAATTTCCCTTCAAAAGGTATATTGTTATTATATTTTTTTATCTCCTGAAATTCGTCAATTGCAATTATAATAGGCAGTTTCAGTTGGTGTAAAAAACCAAATAATTCTTCCAGGTTCCGGAAAATTTGATTTCTATCATTATATATCATATCTATTGATGGCAACCCATCTATTCCGATACTGAATGAAGCTCCGATTGATTTTAGAAAAGAGATCATTTTTTTTGAAAAACTGCGCTTTGAAAAAACTTCACTTTTTATTATTCCATTCGCAAGTTCTTTCGTGAACTCTTCAATACTCGAAGTTCCCCATATATCCGCATAAATACATTTATATTCCTTTTTCAACTTATGGAAAATATGATAAATTAATGCAGATTTTCCCAGGCGTCTGTACCCATATAAGGTAATATCCTGATTATTGCTAATTGCAGTAGTCAATTTTTCACTTTCCTGAATACGGTTACAAAAGTATTTATGACCATGATACCCTTTTAGAAAAAATGGATTCATATCATTTTTTTTCAAATATATAAATAATTTTTAATTTCACAATATGTGAAATACAATATGTGAAATACAATATGTGAAAAATTTAAAATAAAGAAATTAAAAATCTGTTAGATAATCCAAGTAAAGACAGCTATTGAAAAATATTATGGTATTGAAGTTGTTGTCTTAAAATCTATTGACCTGCCGGAGAATGCTTTTATTAATATTAAGAGTCCACTATAGTACCTCTATACAGTTATTTGAGAAACAGATATTTATACTATTACTTTATAAAAACTTGTTTTTTTAGCAAGTTTTAATTCAAACTTCTTGAACATAAGTATTCTCGCAATAATCATTTCACCGGATTTTATCACTCTATATCTACATGTTTTATTTAGTTTCGTAATAATTTTATGTGCTCTTAACTTTGCAATTAACCGACTTATTTTTCCAGAAAATTTTTTAAGGTTAAGAAGTTCTTTTTCAGAAAATGCCCCAAGTTTTATTAATATATGTCTCAAATCTTTATTTTTAAAACCTCTTATTGCAAACTCACCTGAAAGTATAGTCCCCGTATTTTTTGGGAAAGAAAAAAATATTATGCGTCTGTCCCCGTATTTATGTGTCCCCGTATTTATGTCTGGGAAAGAAAAAAATATTATGCGTCTGTCCCCGTATTTAATGTGTCTGTCCCCGTATTTACGTATTTTTGTGTCCCCGTATTTTGTCCCCGTATTTACAGGA
>CAZWGG010000642.1:0-3479 GCA_964633305.1 uncultured Bacteroidales bacterium | reverse complement strand
GTTAAATTCCTCGTCAAAACATCCTCCAATTACTAATGTATCTATGTAAACTCTTTGTTTCATTTTTCAATTATAATATTTTCAAAGATACAAAAAGTATTGGTAAGCTCCTGTTTTTCAATCAACCGCTTGCCCACAAACATTCAAATATACTTATCATTTTCTCTAAAAGTACATATATTCTGCAAATAGCTATAGTTATTGATTTGTTGTAAAGGGTCATGCAATTTTACGATCTCTATTCTGTGTTTTTTTCATCTTGTGCCAAAAATACTCCTGTGTTTTTATCTGCCTGCATCGCCGATTTTAGGCAGTATATTATGTTCATTCGGTTATTCCTACCAGTAAGCAATTTACAAAAATTTCCGAAATGGCAATGACAGGTTATATGGCTTATAACTTTTGTTGTATAGGTGTGGAGATTTCATTGGCAAGAGGCGCTGAATGAAGGCAGGTTTTATATCACGCGTAAATTAAACGACCATTGGGGGTATAATCTTTATTCAATTATAGCCGGAGTTGAAAACTCCAAAAATCCATTCATTAGCAAAGTAAAGAGGTCGGAGTTGCAACTAAGTCCCGAAAATTTCGGGATGATCTCATAGCCTGTTCCGATTCATCGGAAAACGAAGTGAATAACTTAGTGCAGCGATTTCACGCACGCAGTAAGTAAACTCCGACCAGCGAGGGGTTGATCTATATAATATAACCGGCATATTGGCGAAAAGTATTCAAACCAATTTCAAAGCAATTGACTTGCATAATCTGAATCAGGGAATTTATCAGGTAATTGTTATTACAGATATGGGAATTAGTAAACAAACAATTATAAAACAATAATTGTGGATAATGTAATATAAATATTTCGATCATAAAAGGCGGTCAATTTAGACAGCCTTTATTCTTTACGAATGAACAAGTTTAATTCTTGAGAAATTTCGCTATTCCTACAAGATTTTTCCCATTGAATACTTGAATTATATAAATGCCTGATGGTAGCCATTCCATATTAATATTTTTCTCTGAAGTTTCCATGCTACTTACTTCACTGCCAAGGATATCGGTAACAATTAGTTGGTCAAATTTGGCATTAATAACCATAACATCAGTTACAGGATTTGGATAAACAGACAAAGAAGCCATTTTTTGTGAATTAACTTTCGAGGGTAAGGAATTAACCAGTGTTATGGTTCCGGCATCATCCATGTTCACATAACTTTCATCTATGTCACCCACATTTTGCCAGACTGCTCTCTGACGTACGGTGGTTATTCCTTCATCCTGGTCAATAATGGTAACATCAAAACCAATGGAATCCAATGCCTGGAAAGCTGCTGATGACATGGTAACCCCATCTTTATTAACAAAACTGGTATAGTCCAAAGCATATTCTATAATATAATTCTCACCTGTGAGTGCATAGCAGAAAGTTCCTCCTGGTCTGTAATTGGATGCAGTAAGAACGGTTGGAATCCCTGCTCCGCCGCTTGAAAAACTCGATAACGTCTGGTAGTGGCCGTTGCCTTTTCCGCCTGGGCCTGCACCATCTTTTAAAACCTCGTTAATATCCAGATATACTTCAGGTTGGTCATATTCATACCAATTGCCTCCTGAAACCCATGAAGGCCAATGGTCATCATCTTCCACGGCCACCAACACATACAATGCATCGTTATCCCAAAGCGCTTTCCAATACGCTGAAACAGTAGGTTGTTCTAACCGGAAAGCTTTTTCAATAGTCTCTGCGGGTACCATGTCCCACAGAGCATCTACAACACCATCTAACGTAGGTGCAGTTACAGTAAACGGGATCAAAACGTTAACTCTGTCTTGTGCCTTGATATTAAGCACTAAGAAAAGAAAGCTAGCATACATGTAAAATTTTTTCATAGGTAAGGTTTAAATATGATTAATAATATAGTTAATTATGATTATGCAATTTACAAAAAAAATAATTAATTATTGATGTCCGGTTAAAATACTAAATTTTTTCTTTAATCATTAATCAATTGGTATTCAATATCTGTTTTTTGCTTATTAAAAGTAAGCCCCCTATAATTCAGGAAATAATGTGTTTTCATATTCCCGTTATTTTTCTTTTATAATCTTGAGCCATGCTTTTTCAGGGTCGTTCAAGAACTTGTATATGTTGATGTAATTCATCAAATGTCGCCTTATTATTGATGTCATGTTAGAGAACGACCAACTTTTTTTAACCTGGACTTTATTAGGCTTATAAGTAAATTTGCAATTAGGCTGACCCATATTCGGATTTCTATTGCATTGACATTATCTCCTACAAAATATCTTAATTGGAAATTTTGCTTAAGCTGTTTAAACAATGTTTCTATTGGCCAGCGCTTTTTATAAATCAAAGCAATTAAATCAGCGGATAATTCGAAATTATTGGAAATGAATATCAACAGTCTTTGACGGTCTTCTGACCAATAGACAACACGCCTTACTTTTAGTCAGCCATATTTGCCAACCTTGAAATTCAAGGGATGAATTAATTTTCCTGCCGAAACCTTAACTGGTTTCACGACTGCGAGGAGCTGTGTGAAGGGAGCCTTTCACGCACGTTTTCTGTGCCTGCGCACCAGAGTGCTTCAGCACACAGGTGAGAGAGGTTTAGGGGTGAGATTCCCCTTTACCTACTCGACTTTTTGTCCTCCTAAGACCATATATCATAAATCCAATCCCTACTAAAATAAAGGGTATGCTTAAAAGTTGTCCCATATTAAAAGTCATTCCTTTTTCAAATCCGACTTGGTCTTTCTTAACAAATTCAATTACAAATCTGGCGGTAAAGAATAAAACAGAACCAAGCCCAAAAAAGAATCCGTATTTAAGCCTATCTCTCCTTTTTATGTAAAGAATCATCATAAACGCAAAAATGATAAAATAGGAAACCGCTTCATATAATTGAGCTGGGTGTCTTGGTAGGTTATCTACTCTCTCAAAAATCACACCCCAAGGTTTTGTTGTTGGCATGCCAATTATTTCAGAATTCATAAAGTTGCCTAGTCTGATAAATGCGAACAGCAAGCCTGCAACAATCGCAATCAAATCCAAGGTATCAATCATTGAGTGTTTAGTCTTTCGAGAATAGAAATATAACGCAATAAGAACTCCAATTACACCTCCATGGCTTGCCAATCCTTGATATCCAGTAAACTTTATCCCACCATCAGGAAGAAAGGTAATTGGAAGAATCATCTCCAAAGGATGTGATAAATAATAAGATGGCTCATAAAATAAACAGTGTCCTAATCGTGCCCCTGCTATTATTCCAATCATACCATAAATCGTTAATTTCTCAAGATTTTCAGATGGAATGTATTCTCTTTTATAAATCCAGCCTAAAATATAGATGCAAAAAATCAATCCACCTGCAAAGAGGATACTATAATACCTAAGTGAGAATCCGAAAATGTTTATTATCTCAGGGTCAGGATTCCAGTGAATATAGTTTAAAA
>CAZWGG010000641.1:0-3489 GCA_964633305.1 uncultured Bacteroidales bacterium | reverse complement strand
TAACGAAAATGTTCCCGGGTTCAGCCAGTCCGAATCAGTCGGGGGGCTAAACCAATATTCTTACCTGGGACATGATATTGCTTTGGCAGCAAAAAATAATACCACTTTTGATTTCACACTTTCACAACTTCTTTTCAGCGGTGAGTATATTGTCGGATTGAGGGCATCTCAGGTTTACAGGAAATTATCCGAACAGCAGCTTATCAAAACCGAAAACGATGTCCGTGAATCAGTGGCGAATAGTTATTACATGATTTTAGCCCTTTCGCAAAATATGGATATTTTGAATGAAAGTTTCGAAGTAACAACCAAAACCTGGCATGAAATGCAGGAAATGTACCGCCAGGGGCTTATCAAAGAAACAGATGCCGACCAGCTATTGATAATTAAATCGCAACTGGAAAATACCCTGTTTAATCTCAACGGACAGAAAGATGTGAGTGAAAAATTGCTGAAAATGCAGCTTGGTATGGATTTTCAGGAAAATATTGTGCTCACCGACAGCATTGATGGGTTGTTGCTTGAAACCAATTTCCGGTTGCTTGACACTGCCAGTCTGGATGTAAATACCAACATTAATTATGAACTTGTCTCAACTTCTGTTCAACTTTCCAGATTAAGCCTGGCCAGAGAAAAATCAAAGTTTCTGCCGTCTTTCTCTGCATTTTATCAGCATGAGGAACAAACCAATGCCCCACAATTCAACTTTATGCCGCCTGATATAATCGGTGCAACAATGAATTTTACCATTTTCAGCAGCGGACAGCGGTTGTCTACAATTTTCCAGGCAAAGCTGAACCTTGAAAAAGCCGAATTAAATAGGATTAATACTGCCCAGGGACTGACAATGCAGTTTGAAACCGCCAAAAACGATTATATTATGGCATACAAAACATATCTGACAAGCGATAAAAACCTTCGGTTGGCAAAAAAAATCTACGAAAGATCGTTGGTGAGTTTTCATGAAGGGATTGAGACCAGTCTTGATGTGACAGAAAATCAACGACAATACCTGAATACAGAATCGGATTATATTAATGCCATTGTTAAATTATTAAATGCAAAAGCAAAACTGGACAATCTTTTAAATTTATATTGAAATCATAAGAAAAATCGAAGTCAATTATGAAAATAGTGAATATCATAACCATTATGCTAATTATTGCAGGCACCGGTGTTTCCTGCGGTGGGGACAAACAATCGCAATTGAAAAAACTTCAGCAGAAACAAAAAGCTCTGAATGAGAAAATCAATGACCTTAAAAAGGAGGTTGATACTACCGGATCAGGAACAAGAAACAGCAATGCCGTTAAAGTCGGGATTGCCAAAGTAAAATACCAGGAATTCAATCACTATGTCGAAATACAGGGGAACCTGGATGGTGATAAAAACATCATTGTTTATCCTCAATCGATGGGAGTTATTGAATCTATTCTGGTAAACTCCGGCGATAAAGTAAAAAAAGGTCAGGTTTTAGCAAAACTTGATGATGCTGTCCTTCAAAAAAACCTGAAAGATATCAGGTCTAATTATGAATATGCCAAAGAGGTTTATGAAAAACAAAAGAATCTGTGGAACCTGAAAATCGGATCAGAAATGCAGTACCTGACAGCCAAAAACAACAAAGAATCGCTGGAGTACAAGATCGCTGCGCTTGAGCAGCAAATCGATATGACAAGGATTACTTCACCTATTGACGGAACAGTGGAAGAATCGTATTTCAAAATAGGACAGGCTGTAGGCGGATCGACCCCCGTATTCAGGATCGTAAATTTTTCAAATCTCAAAGTTGTTGCAAATGTTGCAGAAACTTATGCCACAAAAATCAACAAAGGCGACAGGGTTGTTATCTATTTTACCGATCTGAAAAAAGAATATAAAGGAACAGTGAGTTTTGTCGGAAGATACATTAACAATGTAAACCGTACATTTCAGATAGAAGTTATACTGGATGAATCGTTTCCTTACCTTAAGGCCAACATGCTGGCCATTGTAAAAATAAATGATTACAAAGTGGCCGATGCCGTTGTGCTTCCTATAAATGTGGTACTTAATGACACTAAGGGCGATTATGTTTATACTGTTGCCCGGGAAAACGGAGGATATGCTGCAAAACGTACCGGAGTTATGGTGGGTATGATTTATAACGGACTGACAGAAATCAGTTCGGGCCTTAGTCCCGGAGATACCGTCATCACAGTGGGTTACCAGGAAATGAGCAATGACAAAGAAATACTGTTTTAATTGCAACAAAAATGAAAGATACCAAAAAGACAGATAAAGAATTCAAACCAACCAGCTGGGCCATAGATAACCGTACAAGTGTTTTTGTATTGGCCGTGATAATTGTATTTTTCGGGATGGTCAGCTACCAGCGTATCCCCAAAGAGCAGTTCCCGGAAATTGTTATTCCTACCTTTATTGTAAATACAGTTTATCCAGGCACTTCTCCTGCTGATATCGAAAACCTTATAACCCGTCCGATAGAAAAACGTATTAAAGCCCTTAACGGCATAAAAAAAATTACCAGTAATTCTATACAGGATTTTTCTTCTATAGTGGTGGAATTTGTTACCGGTGTGGATTTGAGCGATGCAAGGCAAAGGCTGAAAGATGCCATTGATAAAGCGGACTTTGATCTCCCCCATGACCCGAACCTGCAAAAGCCCAGCATTATTGAAATAAACCTGTCGGAAATTCCCATCATGTACATCAATATTTCAGGCGATTACGGGCTTGATGTACTGAAGAAATATGCCGATAAGATGAAAGACAGGATTGAAGAACTTAAAGAAATTACCCGGGTTGATATGACCGGGGCACTTGACCGTGAAATACAGGTAAATCTCAATATGTACCGTATGCAGGCTGCCGGACTGACTTTTGGTGATATTGAACGTGCCATTGCAAATGAGAATCAAACCATTTCGGGCGGGAATATAAAGATGTACGGTATGAACCGTTCGGTAAGGATTGTCGGTGAATTTGACAACATCGAAACCATCAGGAACATTGTTATCAACTCAACTACCGGCGCCTGGGTTTATCTTAAAGATGTGGCCGATGTGGAAGATACATTCAAGGAACAGGAAAGCTTTGCCAGACTCAATGGCCAAAATGTAATTACATTGAACGTCATTAAAAAAAGCGGTGAGAACCTGCTTGATGCTTCCGATAAAATAAAATCAATCATAAACGACCTTCAGACAAACGTTTATCCTGCCGGGCTGAAGATTATTGTTTCAGGCAATCAGTCCAAATTTACCCGTACAACGCTTAACGACCTGAATAATACCATACTTATCGGTTTTGTTCTGGTAGTGATCGTTCTTATGTTTTTTATGGGACTTACCAATGCCATTTTTGTAGGACTGGCAGTTCCGCTTTCTATGGCCCTGGCATATATGGTATTGCCGGCTATCGGATTTACGATGAACATGCTGGTTATGTTTTCGTTCATATTTGCTTTAGGAATTATTGTGGACGATG
>CAZWGG010000640.1:0-3489 GCA_964633305.1 uncultured Bacteroidales bacterium | reverse complement strand
ATACAGGTCAAAAACTATTCTGGTTTTATCTCCTTTAAAAAACCATGAATATAAACCCAAAGCACCCATTACTTTTAATTGGAGTTATGAAACCGACAGTGTATTGTTTTTAGTGATATTTAACAATAAAGAAGAAAAAATTATTGAAACCCAAACAAGTTCACCTTATACTATTGATGGCCTCTCGCCGGGTTTATATTATTGGCAGCTTGAAAACGAAGTAGAAACCTTAGCAGTAAATAAGTTTGTTGTAAAGTGAATGAAATGCACCCGTATGATGTTTTATATCTTTGAATAGTGAAATTCAGATATAAAAGATTAAATTAGTACTGGTAAATTAAAACTAAAATAAACCCATGAAACAAATTTGCATCTATTTTATAGCTATTCTTGTTTTTAGCACATGCGCCTCAAAAAATAATTCTTCACAAAAAAAAATTCAAGAACAAAACCTGTTAGTTAGGGTAAAACAGGGGCTGCTAAAAGGTACAATTGAAAATGACGCAAGAACATTTAAAGGCATCCCCTATGCTGCACCGCCAGTTGGTTCACTGCGCTGGAAACCACCAAAACCTGCTCAACCATGGACAGGTATAAGAGATGCTTCCCAATATTGCCTGGCCTGTCCCCAACCACCTTCATATCCCAACTCTTTCTGGGCTCGCGATTCGGTAGCATATAGCGAAGACTGTCTTTTTTTAAATATCTGGACAGATGCAAAACCCGGAGAGAAACAAGCAGTAATGGTTTGGGTCCATGGTGGTGCTTTTATTGATGGTGCCGGCTCATTTCCAGAATATAACGGGTCATCATTAGCTAAAAAAGGGGTTGTAGTGGTTACAATTAATTACCGTTTGGGACCCTTTGGTTTTCTGGCCCACCCTGAACTTACAAGGGAATCGGAACATAACACTTCCGGCAATTATGGTATCCTCGACCAGGTGGCTGCCCTGAAATGGATACAACAAAATATCACGGCATTTGGCGGAGACCCCGGTAACGTAACAATTTTTGGACATTCGGCCGGCGCTGCAAGTGTTGCTATATTAACCTGTTCTCCTTTATCAAAAGGTCTATTTCATAAAGCTATTATACAAAGCGTACGAATATCCCAAGATTATATATACCTGGAAAAGAAAAATAACAACTTTTTACCGGCAGAAGAAACAGGAACTGAATTTGTTTATAAGCTTGGGGCAAAAACAGTAGAAGAACTTAGAAAAATGCCTGCTAATGAAATAATAAGTGGGTATAAAAAATGGTTAGCCGGAAACTCATTTTTAGCTCCAAACGTTGACGGATATGTGCTTCCTGAACCGGTAATAACCATTTTTGAGAAAGGAAAACAACATGATGTGCCCATAATTACGGGCACTACAGCCCTTGAAGTTAGCCCCATTGTCGATCGAAAAACCGTACCAAATACCATTAATGCATTTGCTAACATAGTTGAAAAGAAATATGGGAAAAGGGCTGATAAATTTAAAAAATTATACCCTGTTAAAACAGGTAAGGATGCTGCCAGGGAATGGTTGCAAAGTATTACAGATAGTTTATATATCGTGTCAACAAGAATGTTTCTGAAAGAAGCCCAAAAAGCAAAATCAAATATTTATTACTATTATTTTACCTATGCTGTACCCCATGAAGACAGTGATTATTATGGGGCTTTTCATGGTGCGGAAGTGGGTTATGTTTTCAATAATCTCCACCATGATAATAATAACTACAAAAAGTTTGATTATGAATTGGCCAATACATTGTCCGGCCTTTGGATAAAATTTGCTAAAACAGGCAAACCATCGGTAGAAAATGTGCCCGATTGGAAACCATATAATGAAAAAACTCAATATTATTTGAATATTGATACTACTATTACTGTTAAGCAATATTTAAAAAAGGCCCAAGCAGATTTTTTCGAGAAGTAAACCTGCTTTAGTGTGATTTAACTTGTTTATCTTTCCTCTCAAATATACTCAAAGAGTTCAGGTTTATAAATTTTATAAAAACAAGCCTGCAGTATTCGAGCATAAGAAGTAATTTATCATACATACATCCATTCCTTCAATTCGTCCTGTCATTTACTTTGTTTACATAATAAATTTTTCCAATTTATTTCTTTGTTTTATATCAGATGATAATTAAAAAAAGTAAACATTTTTTATGCTATGGCCATGGCAACCGCGGTAAGTAAACTAAGGGCGGATACCGAAAGGCCTGGAAACAGACTAGGTGAAATAAAATTCTAATAATAATGGATACTTTAAAAGAATTATCTGTTGACGAAACAATTCATACAAATGGAGGTATAGCTATTGCACTTGCCGGGTTACTAATATGTGCCGGTGGTGCATATTATACGCTTGGAGAAAAAATTGGTGAAGCCTGGTGTAAGTTTGATGGATAGTGATAATTTTATTAACCTTTTAAAATAATTTGAATATGAAAAAGCCAGATTATCAATTAACCGATATTTCAGTTGAAGAATCAAAAGTAATTAGCGGAGGGAAGAAAGAATGGATATAATAATTAATTTAATTTGGTACCCTGTAATATAGGGTGCCAAATTTTAATCTACCTGTTAAATATGGAAAAAGAAACTAAAATACCGAAAGCTATTAAAATAGGTTTTATGCTAATTATTGCCGGGGCTTTTTTATACTTTTTGGGAAATACAATTGGAAAAGCAATAAAAAATTATGAAACCAAGAAAAAAGATAATATTGAGGTTAATGAAAAATAATTGAAAAAAGTATGGTGAATGTCAAAATAAAAAGAATTTTAATTGATCTTAAATAAAGCTTTCTACTGCGCGTATTTTTATAGCTGAAATGTAAACAACCTCATCAGTCTTACCAATCTATTTCTGCAAGAAAAAATTAACCTGTCCGATAATCCTGTGAAAGAAGCTTTTTTTGCCAGTAATTATTTTGGCATTGACAGTTACCTGTTCATTTATCTTTATGCTATTTCCATTACACGTTTTTAAATCATTTTGAAGTATTACTTCAGCAATATAGAATCCTCCGTTTCGTTCAATTTCTAAGCTTCTTGGAATTTTCTCGATATTGGTTTGCAAAATTTCACCATATAGGTTTGGAATATTATCTAAGTTTAGTAGAATGGTATTTCCCTGTTTTACCTCGTTAATCTCATTTGCTGGAATTTTTACTTTTATACTCGTTCCATTATTTCTTTGTTCAACATCAGCACTGGTTTTGATGATGTATTCATATTTAATGAAATAAGCGCCAAGTAATAATCCTGCCACAATAATAAAAATGATGAATATCCCGGCTCGAATAATAACCGGGGGAATTTTACCTATGATATTTCTAATCTTTTCACTTCTTAATTCTATATTATCCCTACCAATCATATTTAGCAAAAACAAGTTAAATTAATACTAACTAGTGTTAACGCGAAAACTCGTTATTTTTTTTAAGTGGTTGTGCGAAAGCTTCAAGTGCAAGGCTTGCGATGGCCGAG
>CAZWGG010000639.1:0-3499 GCA_964633305.1 uncultured Bacteroidales bacterium | reverse complement strand
AAAGATATTACAACTTGAGCGATGGCCAAATAGAATACCAAATATTGGACAGGCTTCCCCGTTGTCCAAAGCAACGAGAAATAATAAATAAGACTGTTGTCTGTATGGCTCTGCCTACGGACATTTTTTTGCACAAAACCTTGGTTTGATTATTTTTACAAATATAAGTAATGTATGTAATTATGCAGGTAGTGAAGAAGTAATGAAGATTGATGTGTTGTCTTAACAAAGGAACAAATTGCCATGATGGATTAATCCGTAGCCGGAAGCTCAAAGCCGTCAGGCTAACATACTATATTTCTCTTGGATATAGTCTGATATACACTCAATCATAGAAGAATTAAATTTTATAACTGCGAACTTAAGTTCGCGTATTTCGAATTTTTTGGTAAGGTACAGAATAGTGTGTCTGCCAAAAAAGGGTTTTCAATAAATTAACAAGACTTTTCATTAAATTTCTCCTCAATCTTCAAAAATATACAACAGCCTTTTTGATATCTTTGTATAAAAAGATAATTTTTTGAGAAGGAAAAGTTACATGTATTTAACTGAAATGTGGGAATAAATGTACGAGGAACATTTTATACGCTAGTTTGCTTGGGTATCACATGTTTGGTTGGATCAATAAATGATTTTTTAGCTACAATAATGTTTGCAGAAATTTTAAAAAAATCTTTTGACCAATATTTTGATATATCAATTAAATCATGGATTGAATTTACAAAATATTGTGAACTTGTTAGCTTTGAAAGAGAAACAATAATAAAACATGCAAATACTAAAGAAAAATATTTTTATTTTATATTAACAGGGAGTGCGGGGGTTTTTCTATGGGGAAAAAATAATTTTGTTTGTCTTGACATTACTTTGGAAAATAGCTTCTTTTGTGACTATATGTCAATACTTAATAAACAAGTCTCGCCAATTCAGACTATGTCCATAGAAAAATCTGAAATGTTAAGAATGACAAACGAAAATTTTTATAAATTAGGTCAAAAACAAATTGGACAAAAAATTTTTCGAATTGCTGCTGAAGCCTCTTTTGTTGATAAACAACAACAACAAATTGATCTACTTACAAAAACTGCACTGGAGAGATATCAAATTCTTTTATTAAAAATTCCTCAACTTTTTCAGCGAATTCCTCAAAAATTTATTGCCTCATATCTTGGAATTACTCCACAAAGCTTAAGTAGATTAAGAAAGATGGTAAAATGATTATTTACCAAATGGTAACTGTATTTTCGAATTTGTGTAGCAATTTTGTATGAGAATTATAAAATACTACAACAAATTATGATTTAAAATTGCAGGAAATGAAAATAAAAGAAGTTTTAGAAAAGAAATGGGGAATTTCAATTGAATTGTTATTATTCTTTACCATTGCTATGTCCACTATTCAACTCGGTATTATCATTCCACTTCTGATAGTTATATATATAATTTCCGTAAAAACACGCCATTTGAAATGGATTGATATTGGAATTGACAAAACGGATATAACTTTTAAGAACATTCTGTTTGGGATTGCATTAGCAGGATTTTATTATATAATATTTTATTATATTATTGACCCTATTTTAGATACATTGTTACCACCAACTAACATACAAACATTTGAAAATGTAAAAGGAGATGAAAGACAACTTCTAACATGGTTGCTTATTAGTTGGACAATTGCGGCTATATTTGAAGAACTGCTTTTTAGAGGATATTTAATAAACAGGTTAATTGATTTAATGGGAAATAGTTTACCATCTATACTCATTATAATATTCTTAGCAGGCACAACTTTTGGGTTTGTTCATTTTTATCAAGGCATACATGGAATAATTTCAACAGGTATTTTCGGTATTTTTCAATCTATTATCTTTTTACTTAATAAAAGAAAGTTGTTGATTCCAATTATTATTCATGGTACATTTGATACAATAAGTTTTGTATTTCTTTTTAAAGGAATAAATTAATATATAATCAACTTGTTAATATAGCAAGAATATGTGAATATGATATGAATGACCAACAATATAAGAATTAAGAATAAGTTGAGTCAAAAAATGGGGTTTGCTTGCCCCCTTTATCAAATAATAACATTCTGTTCAATATTTCATATTCGGCAATTTTAACATCACAAATTAGCTTGTTGAAATTGTTATAAAGAATTGTAGGATAATTATGTAAATCATGCTTTTCAAATTGTATGCCCTGTTCAAGAAAAGTCTTTAAGTTGGGAAGCGATGCTGCATTGTCGAGCATAAAATTACGGTATTGTGATATTTCTTTTTCTAACCTCATTCCATCGGCTTCTAGTTCATAGATAATTCTGTAATCTTTAATTAATTTTTTATTGATTAATAATAGTGTTTGAATCTCAATGTCTTTTAAAGAATCAAATGCAACATTTTTTCTCACCTTTTTATAAGTTTCATTAAATGTAAAGCCTTCAGTAAGAAGGTATTCAACCATGCAGCATAAATGATCAATAAGCTCTTCTTCAAGATGTGAAAATGATATCTCACATTTTTTTACATCTTTCCTTATGAATTCAATTTCTTCGTCAGACAAGTCGTAGCAAGGATATTCCATAATCTTTGTTTAAAAGTGATTGAATGGTTTCAATGAATTCTTTAAGTTCCTGAATTTTTACTTTTGCTGTTTCATTGCCCTTTGTAGTAAGTTTGTAATAAACACGTGTTCTGTTGTTGACTATTTCCGGTTCGGTTATTACATCACCGTCACTTTCCAGCTTGTGTAATATAGGATACAAAGCACCAAATGTGAGTTTTATATCACCATTAGATACTTCTCCAACCTTTTGGGTCAATTCATAACCATACATTTTATCATGCTCTGATAATAGCTTTAGCACAATTGATTTAATGCTGCCTTTTAATAATTCTTTCGATATCATATAAATATATGTTATAATTTAATATAATATTTCTAACATAAAATTTTTTTGAATATATTTTAATCTAACCTATCATTTTAGGTTTGGATACCCCTCCTAGTCCAAGCTTACCAATGAAATAACAACATAAAAATAAGGCTGGTGCGAGCTTGCACCATTTTCTTAGTGAACAACTGTTGTTTTTTATATAAAAAGCAGTATTAAACAAAATTTTGCTATTTTTACTAGCATGAGCAGAAAATATAAATCCCATGCTAAAGAAGGAATATATTTTGTAAGCTTTGCGACGTTTTATGGGATAAATGTATTTATTCGTGAAGAATATTTTATTGTAAATTTTAGCGAAAGAAAAGAGGTTATTGATAATATATAAAAGATGGTAGTAAAAAAATATTGTAATATATTGAAAAGATACTATCTTCAAAAGTTGTAAAACAGCAAAGAATGTACTATACATAGGAAGAATGACATTGAATGGAGTTAAAAAGGCCGAATAAAAAAGCATGACATGAAAAAATCCATTTCAACAATATTAATTATTATTTTTTTATTAGACTTTTTTGGCTATCATTTATTGCACAAGGTATT
>CAZWGG010000638.1:0-3500 GCA_964633305.1 uncultured Bacteroidales bacterium | reverse complement strand
TTGTAAATAAGGAAGGTAGTAAAGAAGGGGACTGGAATTTTTTTTATAAAGATGGTAAGCTTAGAGCTAAGGGACATTATTCTAATAATTTTGAAACAGGACCATGGAAATATTATTTTAAAGATGGAAAAGAAGAACAGGAAGGTGAATATGAAAGGGGTAAATATAAAGGACTCTGGACATGGTATTTTGAGGATGGTACAGTTAAGAAGGAAGAAAACTATTATAACGGGAAAGAAGAAGGCCTTTTTGTTGAATATAATGAAAATGGAGATATAATAAAAAAAGGTGAATATTTTGATGGAGAAAAGGAAGGCGAATGGTTTTATTTTGTTAATGACCATAAAGAGGTTGGATCTTATACTAATGGTTTGAAAGATGGAAAATGGAAATATTATTATGATAATGATAATTTGCAATTTGAAGGATCATATATTCAGGGAAATCCTGATGGGAAGCATAAATATTACTATGATGATGGAACATTAAAGGAAGAGCAATATTATGTTCAAGGGATGAAACAAAAGCATTGGAAAAAATTTAATGAAAACGGGGAGCTTATAATAGTTATTAGTTATAAAGATAATAATGAAGTGAGGATTAATGGACAAAAGATAGAGATTAAGGATTAAAAAATGGATGAATTTAATATAAAACGAAATGATTTAATTTCAAAAGAGGTAGAATATGAGAATAAAATTCGGCCTATAAATTTTGACGATTTTAAGGGACAGGATAAGATTGTTACAAATTTACAGGTATTTGTAAAAGCTGCCCTATTAAGAAGTGAATCATTAGATCATGTTTTGTTGGCAGGTCCTCCTGGCTTAGGTAAAACAACATTAGCAAATATCATTGCTACTGAATTAAAGTCTAATATTAAAACTACCTCAGGTCCTGTACTTGAAAAGCCTGGTGATTTGGCTGGAATATTAACTAGCCTGGAAAAATGTGATGTTTTATTTATTGATGAAATCCACAGATTATCCCCTATAGTTGAGGAATTTCTTTACTCTGCTATGGAAGATTATAAGATTGATTTACTTATAGATAAGGGTCCTAGTGCAAGATCTGTTCAACTTAAGATTAATCCGTTTACTTTGATAGGAGCTACTACAAGATCTGGATTATTGACAAGTCCCTTGCGTGCCCGATTTGGAATTAATTTTCATTTGGAGTATTATGATAAGCAAATTATTAATAGAATTATTTTAAGATCAGCTAATATTTTAAATATAGAAATAAAAAGTAATGCAGCTATCGAAATAGCTTCTCGGTCAAGAGGAACTCCTAGGATTGCTAATGCAATACTTAGAAGAGTGAGAGACTTTGCACAAGTACAGGGCGATGGGATTATTGACAAAAATATTACGGATCATGCTTTAAATTCCTTAAATATTGATAAAAAAGGGTTAGATGAAATGGATAATAAAATTCTTTTAACTATAATTGAAAAATTTAATGGAGGACCTGTAGGTCTTAATACTATTTCTACCGCTGTTAGTGAAGATTCAGGTACTATTGAAGAAGTATATGAACCTTATTTAATAAAGGAAGGTTTTTTAAAAAGGACCCCCAGAGGCAGAGAGGTAACAGATTTAGCCTACTATCACTTAGGAAAGAGAAAATTTGGTGAAATGGGACAATTATTTTAATAAACAGATTTAAATTGATTTAGAAATCTGATATCATTTTCAAAATATAACCTTAGATCATTAATTTGATATTTTAACATTGCCGATCGTTCAATTCCCATTCCGAAAGCAAATCCTGTATAAATTTTACTGTTTATATTTGAATTTTCTAATACTTGTGGATCAACCATTCCGCAGCCGAGGATTTCAAGAAATCCTGTATATTTACAAACGTTACAACCCTTACCGTTGCATATTGTACAGGATATATCCATTTCTGCTGATGGTTCTGTAAAAGGAAAAAAGCTTGGTCGAAACCTGATTTGAGTTTTCTCTCCAAATAGTTCTTTCGCAAAGAACAAAAGTGTTTGTTTTAAATCAGCAAACGATACATTTTTATCTATATATAATCCTTCAACCTGATGAAAAATACAATGAGCCCTAGCTGATATAGCTTCATTTCGAAACACACGCCCTGGAAAAAGTCTTCTAATTGGAGGATTGCTTTTTTCCATATCTCTCACTTGGACAGAGGATGTATGGGTTCGTAAAAGTATATCAGGATTTACTTGGATAAAAAACGTATCTTGCATATCTCTTGCCGGATGGTCTTCTGGGAAGTTTAATCCTGAAAACACATGCCAGTCATCTTCAATTTCCGGACCATAAAAAACGGTAAAACCTATTTTAGAAAATATAGTAATAATTTCCTTTTTAATAATAGAGATTGGATGTCTTGTTCCTATTTTTATAGGTTCAGATGGTAGAGTTAAATCTATTGAATTTTGCTGGGTATTAATATTTTCTAAATTATTTTTTAATTTTTGAATTTTGTCTGTAGCGCTTTTTTTGAGAAGATTGATTTTTTGTCCAAGTATTTTTTTTTGTTGTATTGGAGCAGATTTTAAATTTTCAAAATAAATAGAGATATATCCGTTTTTCCCAAAAAATTTGCTTTTAAATTTATAAATTTCATTAATATTCGTAGAATGAAATTTATCTATTTCTTCTATTAATTTGTTTAGTTCTTCAAGCATTGTAAAAATATTTATTATTCTACTAAAACCATTTTGATGATTTTGATATCTTTTATTGGTCTATCATATTTATCGGTTGGTTGAGATGCGATTTTATCAATAATTTCCAGCCCTTCAATTACTTCGCCAAATACCGTATAGGAATAATCAAGATGGGGTGTACCACCAATATTTATATAGTCTTTTTTTTGTTGTTCGGTAAATTTGATGTGATAATTATTTTTTTCCATAGCAATAAGTTGGGTTTCAGTATATTTTTTCCCCTGTACTATATAAAATTGTGATCCGGATGATTCTTTATTTGGATTAATATTATCAGGTAACCTGGCTGCAGCGACTGCACCCTTTTTATGGTAAAGTTGTTTGTTAAATTCGGGAGGTATTGTATAATTAACTCCTCCTTGTCCTAATAATTTGTCAGGTTTAGCATTTTTAGATTTAGGATCCCCAGTTTGTATCATAAAATTATTAATTACCCTATGAAATAATAACCCATCATAGAATTTGTTTGAAACTAATTTTAAAAAGTTTTCTTTATGCATAGGTGTTTCATCATAAAGTTTTATTGTAATATTGCCGTATGTTGTTATAATTTTTACTAGTTGAGAGTTGCAATTGATTGAAAATATTAATAAAGAGATAAATACGTATGTAATTTTTTTCATATCTAATTTTTTGATGCAAATTTAACGAATTATTTAGTAATGGACTTTTGTAATATAATAATTTAAATGTTGATGATATTTGTATGAATAAAAATCCTATTCGACTTTTAGCTGGTCAGACTTTTATATACGGGCTAAGTAATATTGTTCCAAGGTTTTTCAAT
>CAZWGG010000637.1:0-3502 GCA_964633305.1 uncultured Bacteroidales bacterium | reverse complement strand
CAAAAATATCATTAGGTGATATTTTTAAAAATCCAACATTAAAAAGTCAGGCATCCCTAATATCAAAGAACAGTAACAA
Organism: uncultured Bacteroidales bacterium; assembly: GCA_964633305.1. Lineage (GTDB taxonomy): Bacteria > Bacteroidota > Bacteroidia > Bacteroidales > UBA10428 > CAZWGG01. The sequence continues at coordinate 3,423 of CAZWGG010000637.1, read as the reverse complement.
AGCATATTATTTAATTAATACATGTGAAGAAAGAGAATACTATCCATTGTCATTTGCTCAAAAAAGAATGTATTTCATTCATCAGAAATATCCTGATGGAACAGCCTATAATCAAACGCGTGTAATGCTTTTGGATGGTTATGTTGATAAACAAAAAATAATAGGGGTTTTTGAAAAACTTATCGAGAGACATCAAAGTCTACGAACAAACTTTATATTAATTAATGGAGAACCGTTTCAAATTATAAATCCTTTTGTAGCTCATAAAATCTTAAATTTTAAATACGAAGAGCCTATAGAATATGATATTGATAACCTTACAGATAAATCAATTAGACCATTTGATTTAGAAAAAGAAACGTTATTTCGTGTAAATCTCTTTAAACTGGAAGATACAAAGTATTTGTTAGTCGTTGATATGCATCATATAATATCTGATGGGATAGCGATTAATTTATTAATCAGTGAGTTTAATAAAATATATAATGATCTAAATTTATCTGAGAATCAAGTTCAATATAAAGATTATGCAGTTTGGCAAAATAGGTTGTTAGCTGGAAGTCATAAGAAAAAATCAGAAGAGTTTTGGTTAGAAAATTTAAAGGGCGACTTACCAATACTTGATTTACCAACAGATTATCAACGGCCAAAAAAGTTAGATTTTGAAGGTGCTAATTTGGAATTCAGAATAAATGATACTATATACAAGAAGCTTATTGCATTTTCTAAAAAATCTCAAACTACTGTTTATACTATTTTATTGGCTTCTTATAATGTTCTTTTAAATAAATTGACTGCACAAGAGGATATTATTATTGGGGCACCACAAGCCAATAGAAATCATGTTGACCTGGAAAATGTTATTGGTTTATTTCTAAACACGGTAGTTTATAGAAGCTATCCTTCTTCTGATAAAATATTTCAAAACTATCTTAATGAGGTTAGGGATAATACTATTGAAGTACTGGACCATCAAGATATTCAATTTGAAGAAATTTTAGAAAAGATAAATATAAATAACGATACCAGCAGAAATCTTTTATTCGACACAATTTTTAATTCCCAACAACTTGTTGAAGTTGGGTTATTTAAAAATGATGACTTCAAAGCTCAAATTATTAGCCAAAAAAAGAATACAACAACTTATGATATAACAATGCTGGTTTATCATATTAACAATGAAATAAAATTCAATTGTACTTATCGGTCAGCCTTATTCAAACCCGAAACTATTGAATATATAATGCATGAATACATAAGTTTGATAGATAAGATTGTTTCTAATCCAAATAAAAAAATTAAAGAATATGATATTTTAAACAATGGCAAGGTTAAAATTCCTAGCGTTGATTATATGCCGGCAATTAGAGCAGAGACATTTTCTTTTAATGAAATTAATGAGTCCATAGCAGACAGGTTTGAAGAAATAGTATCTAAGTACCCAGACAGGCTGGCAGTAAAACAAAACAATAAACAATTATCATATAACTTTTTAAACAAAGAAGCGAATAAGTTTGCCAGACTATTAATGACATTATATGATAAAAATGATGAGCTTTCCCTGAAAAATGAAGAAGAAAATCAAACCATAGCCCTCCTGTTTAATCAAAATATTTCAATGATAATTGCTGTAATTGGGGCCATAAAAGCAGGTAAAATTCTTGTCCCTTTGGATCCTACGTATCCAATTGAAAGGCTAAGTTATATTTTGAATCATTCCAATTCAAAAACATTAATAATAGATAAACCCAATTCAATATTAGCCGATAAACTAAATCAAAAGGTTAACCATAAAATAAAAATTTTAAATATCGATGAAATCAATAAACCATCTGATGAGAGTAATTTAAATATAAATATTGCTAAAGAACAAAATACCCTTATCTTATATACCTCCGGATCAACAGGTAACCCGAAAGGTATTCTGCATAACAATAGTAACATATTATTTCATGTGGGTGGATTCAGTAATGCACTTAAAATAAACCACAACGACAGGGTTGCCCAGTTTACATCATACAGTCATTCGGTTGGTATATTAGATATTTTAGGTTCATTATTGTATGGAGCATCCGTTAACATGTTTAATTTACTCTTGGATATTGAAATACTGGCAAATTGGATAAAGAAGGAACAAATCACCATATATCATTCCGTACCAACTGTTTACAGGTATTTGATTAATAATATTAAGGGAAAACAAATTTTTAAAAGTGTGCGGTTAATTATTTTGGGTGGAGAGGAAGTTACAAAATCTGATGTCCAATTATATAAGCAACATTTTAATGATTTTTGTCTATTTGTAAACTTCTATGGTTCAACTGAAGTTATGACAGCTTCTTTCCTTTTTATAGATAAACAAAAAGAAATACAGAAAGAAAAAATTCCTGTTGGGCATTTAATAAATGGAGTACAAATTCACTTGGTTGATGAGCATGGGAATGAAGTAAAACACATATATGGTCAAGGAGAAGTATACTTCAAATGCGACTATTTAGCCCTTGGATATTGGCAAGATAAAACAAAAACAAACGAAGCTTTTATTTGTAATCATAGTTTTGGGAACGACCGTGTATTTAAAAGTGGTGATATTGCCCGGTTAATGCCGGATGGAAGCTATGAATATATGGGTAGAAAAGGCTTTCAAATAAAAATACGAGGTAAAAGAGTAGAATTATCTGAAATTCAGTGTGTGATTAATGCAATTGAAAACATAACAGAAAGCGTTGTTTTATTTATAAAAGGTTCTAAATTAAATAATAAACTGGTTGCTTTTTATACGACAAATGGTAATGAGGTCGATAAATCTGAAATTAGAAAATATGTAAGGAGTAAATTACCTGATTATATGGTACCGAACAATTTTGTATGCTTAACTCACATTCCATTAACACCAAACAAAAAAATCGACCGGAAAAAACTGGAAATAGAGGCATTACAGATTAAGGAGACGTCAAATTTTATTGAAGCTAGAAGTAAATTTGAAAAAATTATTTCTGAAATATGGAAAAATTCACTTAACAGGGACAAAGTTGGTATACATGATAACTTTTTTGAATTAGGTGGAAATTCATTAAAAATTCCTAAAATACTGAATGAAATTAATAACTCATTTAATATTAAAATCTCATTTACAATTTTATTTGAATATCCTACAATTAATTTATTATCGGAATATATTGAAAAACAAGTTAATAATGAATCTAATGCCGATAATGAGATTGATCAATATGACAAAATTGTTGAAGATAATATCGATATTATTCAACAAACTACTAAAATATTAGAAACATAACCTCTTTGATGAAAATTGCCTTAAGGGTTGTTGAAATTTAAGATATTGCTTTTTAAGCAATTTATAGTAATAAATCTATTTAGTCTTTGCAAGAAAACGCCAAATACTGCGTTATTCTTGCCTTGAAA
>CAZWGG010000636.1:0-3509 GCA_964633305.1 uncultured Bacteroidales bacterium | reverse complement strand
CTAAAAACCCTAAAAACAGATTATTTCGATTTTTATGGCTGGCATGGAATAAATAATTTAAACAGGTTTAACATGGCATGTGGGAAGAACGGTCCGGTTTACGAGCTCTTAAAATTGAAGGAAGAAGGGGTAATAAAACATGTTGGATTCAGCACACATGCCCCGCTTGATGTTATTATAAAAGCAATTGAAACAGATTTATTTGAGTTTGTTAACCTGCATTATTATTATTTTTTCCAACGAAATTATGGAGCTATAGCGCTGGCTCAATCAAAAAATATGGGGGTTTTTATTATTTCGCCTAATGACAAGGGAGGGCAATTGTTTAATCCTCCTAAGAAATTAAAACAACTAACAGCTCCTTTATCCCCCATACAGTGGAATGCCCGGTTTTGCCTTCAAAACCCAGCTATCCATACCTTGTCTTTTGGGGTCACAGAACCTTCTCATTTCAATGAAATGATGGGGATTTTTCCTGTTTCTGTACCTTTACATTCGGATGATAAAAGGATTCTATTTAAAATGGATAACCAAAAGATAAATGATACATATTCCGAATATGAAGGATACGATTTACAACATGATACTTCAGGTATAAATATTCCGGAAGTATTGCGTATGAGAAAAATGTGGAAATGTTATGATATGCTAGAGTTTGGGAAGTACAGGTATAACTTATTTGAAGAAGATCACCACTGGTTTGCCGGCAAACATGCTACCCCCGAAAATGTTGAAAAAATTAATATGTCGAAAGTTCCAAAAGATATACCTTTGAAACAAATGCTTCTTGAAGCACATCATGCATTTTACAAGCCCAAATAATTAATAAATAACAAAAAAGTTGTATGAAAGTGAAAAACAGGGTTTTTTGTAACATGTTTTTGTTTATAGCATTTCTTTCATTTACAAGCATTAAAGGACAAATTCTTGATGATCAGGAGATGCTTCAAAAAATAAAACAAGGGGTAGACTATATTTATAACTTCGAGTTCAGAAAAGCCGAAGAAGTTTATTCTTTAATTAATGATAAATACCCGAATCATCCTGTACCCCTTATGTTTAAGGGAATGCTTTTATATTGGAAGTATTACCCCATTGTAGCGGATTCACCGGCCAGAGATGACTTTGAACAAACATTATTACGATGTGTTGAGATGTCTGAAAGCTATCTTAAGAAAAACGATGAGGATGCGGAAAGTTTACTTGCAGGTGTTGGGGCAGTGGGAATGCTATTATTATTTTATGCAGACAACGGACTTACAAGAAATGTTATCTCTCTTGCACCCGAATCGTATAAATTTGTTATGAAATCTTTCAATTTTACTAATGTATACAATGATTTTTACTTTATAACCGGGTTATATAACTATTACCGTGAAGCATATCCCGATGCCCATCCTGTATACAAACCCGTTGTTATTTTCTTCCCAAGAGGAGATAAACATATTGGTAAAAAACAATTACAGTTTGCAGCCGATAGCTCAATTTTTCTGAAAGCGGAATCAAGTAATTTTCTTTCCTGGATTTATTTAAATTTTGAAAATAATATTGACTCAGCCTTTATTTATAGTAAGAAACTTATAAACAGGTATAGCAAAAATGTATGTTATAATGTAGGTTATACCAGGAATTTGTTATTAGTAAAACAATATATACTGGCAAAACATTTTATTGATAGCTTGGAGGATGTCGCTAATAACAAGTTCATCCAGGCACAACTTTATATTTTAAAAGGGGTTCTTTTCGAAAAAAAATACCACGATGATAAAAAATCCAGATACTATTACCAACTGGGACTGCAAAAGATTAGTCCCTATAACGATTTTGGATACGAGTATGCATCTTATGCATACTTTGGCTTAAGCCGTATATATGAAAGAAAAGGAGAAAGTAAGAAAAAAAGGCAATATTCGAAACTTGCAAGGGAATATGCCGCATACGAGCATATAAATTTTGATGATTAATACATATTTTTTAAAAAAAATAGCTTTTTCAAACAGGGTTTATTGATTCAGGCTTTTCTTTACTTAGTAGAATGAGTATAATTTTATGAATAGGGCAGGTTAGAAATTTATAATTTAATTTTTATGAAGAAAAGTAAGAAAAGAAAATCTATCTACACAAAAAGTTTTATAATAGATAGATTAGTTAAACTTCATGAACATTGGTATCATCATGACAGAGAGAAAGTTCAACTTAATTATAATTATTTTCGTTTGAAAGATTCAAATTTAAGCAGTGCAGTAGATCGAAGCATATTAGGAATAAGTGGGTTTCCTGAGGCATTTGAAATGGCAGGGATTAACCCGTTATGTCATTTAAAGGGAGTATTATATGGCAGAAGTGACAATACAAAAGAGAAAAAAAAACGGTTCCTGGAAGTACTGTATTATCTTATTCTTGAAGTGGGCGGAATAGAAAAACTTAATGATTCAACTATGAATAGCAGGCAAACATTTGTTCTTCCTTCCCTGTTTCAAGAAAATAAATCATTTCCTGTATGTGAAAAACATAAATGTCCATTTTTACCCATATCATTTCAGTCAATTTATAGTCAGGGACGCAGGTTATACGGAGATTGGAAATCGGCCATAAAAGCTGCGGGATTTAACTATGAAGATATTAGGCGGAAAAAGCCTAAATATACCCGTGAAGAAGTAATAGAAGATTTACTGCAATTTGTTGAGGACAGACAGGATCAATGGAGTATTCAGGTTTTAAGAAATCATAATCATGCCTTATATAAAGGTATATTTAATTCACACAGTAACTCTCCGTTCTTTTTTGCAAACCGTCCGGTTATGGAAACTGTTTTAATAGAACTGCAATACAACCTTAAGAAGGAATCAGCTCCTGGTCTTTCCCCCGAAACGTTTTATGAAACCTTTAAAAAAACTAAATAATGCTTGTCTCTAAAGTCGACCAGTTATGTTTTTTATTCGCTTGTTGTAAGCAGTTGATATTTTTATTTCTTTATGATACTCATTCCGTTTTTATTTTAAGAAAAGTAGTGCTGCGCTGCTTTTTGGAACAGTCAAGTGACATTGATTGTTTTTTATATTGCATTTTTCTTCAGTGTTAGGTGCCCATGATAGATCATGTCCGATTACAGCATTTGCCAATGAAACATTCTCGGTTGCATCGATGCTTGGCCCTTTAAGTCGCCAAATATTCACACTTTTGCAGGGCCCCGGCAATTCTACAGTTAAGTCCAGGTCTTTTGATAAGTCCTTATTAAAGATGGCTATACGCCATTCGTTCTTCACTTTACCAGCGTATGCAGTTACATTGATGTTACCGGCAGCTAGAGCGACATCTTTTATCTCAATATCAGCAAACTGATTGGCTAGCAACATGCCATAAAAAAGTGGGCGAGCTTTGAATCCATACTCGACTTCACCGGCAATCGGAGTGTAATAACCACCTTTGGTGTCACTGTTTTCATTTGCGACCAATTCACCAGGCAGGTGATTGCCTAAGGCCGCCCGCAGAATGTTTCGGCTTCCGCC
>CAZWGG010000635.1:0-3511 GCA_964633305.1 uncultured Bacteroidales bacterium | reverse complement strand
CCGGTGTACCAATGGAGCGATCAAGAATCAGGTTTGCCGTTACATCGGAAAATACAAAGGAACAATTGGATAATTTTATTAAGCATTTATACGAAATAAGTAGGGAAATAGATATTTTATAGATATTATATTGAGTGTTTTTCTAAAACATATTTTTTACTTATAACCATCTTGGAGGTAAATTTTTAAAAATATTCTTCATATATGAAAAACGGTCGAAGTTACTCTCGGGCTGATAGACATCATCATATAATTTAATTAATGATTTTTCTGCTTCCTCAACCTTCATATTGTTGTGTCTAAAAACTAAGTTATAAAATCCACATTTATTCCAGAATTTTTCCTCAAATAACTTGCTCTGTGCCTTTAAATCTTGATATATTTTACTTCCTGGTATGGGAGTCAATAATGTAAATTGACCGGGAATATGATTCTTTGAAACAAAATCTCTAATCCTATGAAAAGTAGATAAATTATCATTTTCAAATCCAATAACGAAAGTCCCAAAAACAACAATACCGTTTTGTTGTATTTTTTTTATATTCAGTTCATATTTTTCCAATTGTTTCATTTTCCATTTATTCTGGTTAACTTCGTCAAGGCTTTTGATATTAATACTCTCAAAACCAATTAACATCGTTTGACATCCACTCCTATATGCAAGTTTTAATAATTCCGGATCTTCAGCAACTCTAACATCTGTTTGTGCGAAATATCTTATTTTTAAAGGGATTAGAGCCCTTAACAAAGATTTAGCGTAGGTTTTATCTACAAACAAATTATCATCAACAAAAAGTATAAGAGAGTCATTATTAATAGTTTTTAAAAATTCTATTTCTTTGATAACTTGATCTTGTTTTTTTTTTCTAATCTTTTTGCCGTAATATTTTGATACAAGACAAAAGTTGCAATCATGCGGACATCCACGTGTTGCCTGGACTGGAATAAAATTATAATATTTATCCATTTCTTTAAATGCACTGAAATTAATTAAATTATATTTTGGTATTAATGTATTTGATAAATCATAGAGACTTTCACGTTTATAGATTTTTTTTACATTTAATGTTTGAAAATCATTCAAGAAAATTTCCCAAAGTTCTTCAGCTTCACCTACAAATACTGTATCAACATGTTTTATAGCTTCTTCAGGTAACACTGATGCGTGTATGCCTCCCATAACCACATGGATATTCTTTTTTCGAAATTCTTTTGCAATTTCATAAGCCCTGTGTGCCTGTTGTGTCATTGCTGTAATTCCGACCAAGTCATATTTCTGATAAAAATCAATTCTTTGATAATGCTCATCTATAACCTCGACCTCTATGTCATTAGGCGTAAGTGCTGCAATTGTTAATAAATTCAAAGGAGGTGCCAACCAGGGTTTTAATCGGTCTCTATTTCTTTCGAACATTTCATATATACTAGGATTCTCCTCATAAAGAGACCTCTTAGGACTAATTAATGCTATTTTTTTAATTTTTCCCGACATTTTTTAATAATTTAATCGAAATTCTTGTTACTTAACGAACGTATATTTTCTTTGATACCAAATATATTAGTGTATCTCAAGAAAAGAAATCAATATTTATTTTTTAGTCATAGGTATCGTATTCCATCCTACTCAAACGACCATACTTTTGGTAATATTAAATTGGTAATGTTTGAATAGCACCATGATTTGAATTCGTTCTTTGCCTTTTCTGTTGTTTTGCGTAGTTTTATTTTGGCATTTACCACCTGCCCTTGCAGGACAGATTCTGCCCCAAAGATTTTAACATCAGAAACATTCTTATGCCCCTTCATTAACCGTTCCAGTTTTTTCGGGTAAACGTTGTTACCGGCAACATTTATCATCTCTTTTTTAAGGCCGCAAAAATAAATATACCCCTGTTTGTCTTTTTTTCCATAGTCGCCCGTATGCAACCAGCCATCTTTTAGAACTTCATTTGTTGCTTTTCCCCGGTTAAAATACCCCCTAAATACCATGTCGCCTTTAATACAAATTTCACCCATTTGGCCTTCATGGCATTCAATATTATTTGAATTCATTATTTTAATTTCACATCCCGGTAAAGGTCTTCCTATGCTGTTAAGCCTGGGGCCTTCTTCGTCATAGTTTAAGGCAACCCCCGGTGAACTCTCCGTAAGGCCATATCCTTCGCGTATTTTACGGTTTGTACGTTGGTAAAAGTTTTTGAAGATAAATGGAGTTAACTGGGTACCTCCTGAATATAGTTCCTCTATACCGCTAACTATATCTCTAATTCCGGGAACTTTACTTAAAATATAGTACATAGATGGAACAGAGTACAAATGGGTAACTTTTTGCTGTTTAATTTCTTTAATAATGTCGTTTGTCTTAAGTATGTTTAGTTCGGTTATTACCCCGGTAGCCCCGGAATACGAAGGCACCAATATACCCTGTACCAACCCGAACATATGTGAAAAAGGCAGTAATGCGCATGTTACCGATTTATTGGTAAGCCTGTTGGTCTTAATCAACGCGTCAACTTCAGATAACAGGTTTTTCTCAGTAATCATGGCCCCCTTGGCGTAGCCGTCTTCAGCATTTGTGTAGGCTAATGTACATACATCTTTTAAATTAGAATGTATAACAAACCCCGGCTTTTGTTTTCGAAGGATAATCTCTTCCGAATAATTAAAACCCGTACTATTTGAGTTTAAAAAGATAATTGCTGCCGGATCAATATCGTCAATTATCTCGGATAGTTCAAGGGAACGGCACCCGGGATCGAGAATGGCAACAATTTTCCCGGCTTTTAATACAGCATAGTATGCTATTAATGTCTTTATATGGTTATATGCCGTTAATAAAACAAAAGGGGAAGAAGAAAACATACTTTTGGAGAGATAGTTGGCCAGATGATCAATAGCGCTAACTATAGTTTGTTTATCAAACCGTTTTCCTTGAAAATAGATTTGCTTAAAGTTAATTCTGTCTACTAACCCATGACGTATCATAACACCCAAATTTTTATAATTTAAAACAAACTTATAACCAAGAAAAATAAAGTCAAACTTTTTCCTGGTTAAGCTGCTCTTCAAGCATTTGCATAAATGCTTTCCCTGTTTTAAGTGTCATCATATTCAGGGGTAATTCTATCTCAAGTTCTTTTTCGAGAGCAGCAAATAATTCAACTAACTGAATTGAATCCAGTGTTAGTTGCGATTTTAAGTCCTCATCAAAATCAAGGCGGTTAATCTCTCTACCCGTAACTTTTTTAAAGACCTTAAATACCCTTTCCTTTGTTTTCCCGTCCATAGTATGTGATTTTAATTTAAGGCCCGGTTGAATTAGTTAGTAGTCCTAAATTAATAAATTATTCTATGAAATAAAATATTTTATATAAAAAAATAACCTTTGAGTGTTCATTTAATTGATAATAAGTGAATTAAAAATAAATCAATAAAAGTAATACCGGCATATATTTTATATGGTATGTTTATGTAGTTATAGGAGGTTACGTTTCCATAGTATGTATTGATT
>CAZWGG010000634.1:0-3515 GCA_964633305.1 uncultured Bacteroidales bacterium | reverse complement strand
TTTCTTTAATACTAAAAAAATATTGGCAAATATAGTGATTAAACAAAACAATGTAACATGGTCTTTACTTCCTTGTTATGGATTGTTCATTCCAAATCACTCAATCACCATGACTATTCTTTATAGTCTAACATTTTTTCATGAATCAATAAAAAAACAAATAAGAATAAAGCCAAAAAAAAGGCACTACAAAGTGCCTTTCAATTTAACCCTAAGAAAATTTTCACTTAACCAACTAGTTAACCCTAACAACTAAAGAGCCAAATCTGCTCCTGGTTTAAATTTTACAACCTTTTTAGCAGGAATTTTAATTTCTTTACCGGTTTGGGGGTTACGTCCAGTTCTTGCACTTCTTTGTACTACTGAAAATGATCCAAAACCAACTAAGCCTACCCTGTCACCTTTTTTCAATGCTCCAGAGACAGCCTTAATTGTTGCATTTAAAGCTTTTTCACTAGCCGCTTTTGTCAAACCTGACTGGCTTGCAATAGCATCAATTAATTGTCCTTTGTTCATAATTATAAAGTTTTGTTAATACTCTGGTTAAAAATAAGAAATACTCTCATATCTAAAAAGTATTTAACTACGAAATAATTAACTAAAAATTACAAGTTATTAACTATTTTGCGGGATTTATCAACAATTTTATGTTGTGTAACCGTTGGAAACACTAGGATTTTTCAAAATTCAAATTTTAAAATTTTTGACATCTATTTAATAATCAGTTGGTTGCAAAAAGCGTAATTGTCAATAAAACATTTATTTAATTTTTAAGCCTCAACTCTTTTACTATTCTATCTTAAACATTAAAAAATAGTATTTTATTTGGCTTTTTTTTTAATCCACAAGTTTATAATTTATATTTGTACAGGGGCGAATCAGTCAGTTTTTCCCAACTAATCATTTGTTTTATGCCAAATACAGCAAGGTTTGTTGATGTTATTTTACCTTTGCCTTTAGGAAGTGCTTTTATTTATAAAATTACAGATGAACAGTATAAACGACTAAAACCCGGATTTAGGGTAACTGTTCAATTTGGAAAGCGGAAATGTTATACTGCCTTAGTTATAAATATTCATAATGAAGAACCTGAGGATTTTGAAGTTAAAAACATAATTTCCATATTAGATGAGAAACCGATAGTAACCCGGTTACAACTTGATTTCTGGAATTGGATATCTACTTATTACATGTGCACTGTAGGTGAAGTATATAAAGCTGCTTTGCCATCAGGATTAAAACTTGAAAGTGAAACTCGCGTTTTTGCAAAACCAGAAGCCGAATCATGCAGGCTAAATGAAACAGAACAGTTGATTCAAAATATTCTAGAAAAGAATAATAATTTAACAATTAGTAAATTAAATTCATTTATTGGGAAAAAGGACATAATGCCAATTCTCAAATCAATGATTGACAAAGGCATTATCGTCCTTGAAGAAAGACTAAAAGATAAATATAAACCCAAAAAGAAATCATTTATTAGATTTTCCTTTGATTACCAAAATCAAGAAATAATTAATAGTGTTTTTAGTGATTTAGAACGTGTCCCGAAACAATTGCATGTTTTTATGGCATACCTGAACATGTCAAAAGCACTGCAAAAAGAGAGTTTAGTTGATGTTGGAAAATCAGAATTGCTGAAAAATTCAAATTGTAGCGCATCTGTATTGACTACTTTGATTAAGAAAAAGATTTTTGAAGTTTATGAAAAAGAAATCAGCAGACTTGGAACAGGATTGGGAAAATATCAAGGTAAAGCATCATTAAATAGTTTTCAAGAAAAAGCTTACGAAGCTATCAAGTCTAAATTTTTAAATAAAGATGTGGTGATGCTTCATGGGGTTACTTCAAGTGGGAAAACAGAAATATATATACACCTAATAAACGAACAGATAAATAAAAAAAAGCAAGTTCTGTATTTATTACCTGAAATTGCTTTAACAACCCAAATCATAAACAGGCTAAAAAGTGTATTCGGGAATAAAGTAGGTGTCTATCATTCAAAATTTAGTGATTCCGAAAGAGTTGAGATATGGAACAGTGTTTTAGGATTGCCAGGGGATAAAAAAGAAAAATACCAGGTTATACTCGGAGTCCGTTCGTCGGTATTTCTTCCTTTTACGAACCTGGGACTGGTAATTATTGATGAAGAACACGAAAATACATATAAACAATTCGATCCTGCGCCCAGATACAATGCAAGAGATGCAGGTATTTACCTGGCCATACTGCATAAGGCTAAAGTACTTTTGGGTACAGCAACACCATCAATGGAGTCATATTATAATGTTATTACAGGCAAATATGAAATTGTTGAACTTTCAGAACGTTATTTGAATCTTGAAATGCCTGAAATAAAAATAGTTGACGTAAAAGATGCCAGGAGAAAAAAACAAATGCAATCACTTTTTACTCCGCTCATGTTAAACTCAATATCCAAGGCTCTTGAGCAGAACGAACAAATTATACTTTTTCAGAACCGGAGAGGGTTTTCTCCTTATCTTGAATGTGATATCTGCAACTGGATACCTTTCTGCAAACATTGTGATGTTAGTCTCACTTATCATAAACACTTCAATCAATTAATATGTCATTATTGTGGATACACTATTACGAACCCCAAAACTTGTCATAGTTGTGGAGGAGCATCATTATTAACCAGGGGGTTTGGAACCGAAAAAATTGAGGATGAAATTGCTTTGATTTTTCCTGGTGCAAAGATTGCCCGTATGGATTTGGATAGCACCCGCTCTCGAAAATCGTATGAAAGAATAATCACTGACTTTGAAACAGGAGCAATTGACATTCTTATTGGCACCCAAATGATATCAAAGGGTCTTGATTTCAATAACGTAAAAGTGGTTGGAATAATAAACGCCGATAATATGCTTAATTATCCCGATTTCAGATCACATGAAAGAAGCTTCCAACTTATGGCACAAGTTAGCGGAAGGGCAGGAAGAAAAAAGGGTAGAGGACTTGTTATTATCCAAACTTCCGATCCGGAAAATCAAGTAATACGGAATGTGGTAAAACACGACTATAAAACTTTTTTCAATAATCAATTAGCCGAGAGAAAAAAATTTAAGTATCCGCCATTTTTCCGTTTGATAGAGATTACTCTTAAGCATAAAAAAACAGGAGTATTGGATAAAGCATCTGATGCCTTTGCAGTATTATTGAAAAACCAGTTTGCTACCCGGGTAATTGGACCTGAATTTCCATTAATTAATAAAATACAGGGAATGAACCTGAAATCAATATTAATAAAGTTTGAAAAAGATAAGTCTATAACCCAAAATAAGAATAAAATCAAACATTTACTCGAAGAACTTTTCTCAACACATGATTTTCATTCACTCCAGGTAAATATTGATGTAGACCCCATGTAATGGCTAAAAGAAAATCAATACTTATTTTGAATTAAATCCTTTGCCTCAGGCCATTTTATAATTTTCGTCTAATTAGTGCCTGCCAGAAAACTCCTATTTTTTAAAGTCTTTGATAAGAAAACG
>CAZWGG010000633.1:0-3515 GCA_964633305.1 uncultured Bacteroidales bacterium | reverse complement strand
GCCCCCAAATAAAAGCCATATTATGTTTAGAAAAATTGCCAGACAACCGGCAGATCTTTCAGTGTCACGCACTACTTTACCAAAAGGGGCAAGGGACAACACAGCAAGTTTAAACTTTTGTATGCCAAAGGGAATTCCTACAATAGTAAGACAAAGAAAAAACCCTCCAATCATATACCCGAAAAATAAAAATAACCCTCCTCCAAAAAAAATCCAAAGTATATTTCCAATTAAATTCATCTCAACTATTTTTTAGTTAACTATATAATCTTTTTCTCAGAATGTATTATACTCAAATTATTCTTTTCAAATATACTGAAATAGTACCTGAGTTTTTATTTTCTTGCTTTTTTGGCAGAAAATTAAACAGGTAGTAAAAAACATAGACACTAATTTCACGAATTAACCTAATAAATAGTACTAAGGTATAATTATAATGTAAAGGATAATGAAACAAAATTTTACCTTTTATCTAAGCTAAACTTGAAAGTCTGAAATAAAGAGCAAAAAAATCAGGTTATAGTCATTACTTTATTTGATAATTCGTGAAATTAGTGTCAGGCTATAATCATTTTTTTATGCGTGAATTCTTGTTGATAACAAATCCCGGTAAAAATTGTTCCGGGAGGGACATTATACCGGTAGAAATAAAATAGAAATATGAACAAAATCCCGTTAGGGATGAAATAATAAACAAAATAAACCATTCTTACCCTTTCCATCATCTTTATCACGTACCTGACGGCACTGACATTTCTGTGCCAACCATTTATCTAGCGGTATCTTGTCCTTACGGGACTTTTAAACAATCCCAATTAACTGCCCTTCTCAGTATAATTACGGATATCTTTGTGAATTACCTTCGGTGAGCTCCGCTTCGGTTCATGGCTATAAAAATATTTATTTTCAACATTTAATTCTCATTATTATAGCTAATCAAAATATTTAAAAATGGAGGCCTTGGTTTTTAAATTTTTATCACTCTAACCTTCACCTATTCCTTTATTTCCTTATCTCCTTCTCTTGACTAAGAATAAATATTCCGGTTTATCCAGGTTGGATATATGAACGTAAAACGAATTTGTGCCAAGATTTCAAATTTTGTGAACCATCAAACAAAAATTTAATGAATACGTTAATGTTAAAAGAATTTCTGGATGAAAAGTCCGACCAGTATAACAGGCTTGAGTTTATCCAATCCGATCCAATACTTGTCCCTCATTCATTTACTAATCCCGAAGATATAGAAATATCAGGCTTTCTTACATCAACAATTGCATGGGGCCGGCGTAAAACAATCATAAAAAATGCTTTTCAACTAATGAACCTCATGGGCAACAAACCCCATGATTTTATACTCGAAGCATCATATCATGATCTTAATGCACTAAAACATTTTTGTCATCGCACTTTCAATGGAATTGATACTGTATACTTTATAAAATCGTTAAAAAATATATATACAAAATACGGCGGCTTAAAAAGAATGTTTGAAAACAATTTTGCAAGGTTTGGTAATTTAAAAGAAGTTCTTATTGCTTTCAGACATTTTTTTTTCGAGTTACCCTTTTCAGAACGTACAAAAAAGCATATTGCAAACATTCAGAAAGGGGCGTCTGCCAAAAGGTTGAACATGTTCTTACGTTGGATGGTCCGCAAGGACAACAGGGGGGTGGATTTTGGATTATGGGATATGATTCCTCCATCGGCATTATATATTCCCCTGGATGTACATACTGGAAATGTTTCCAGAAAATTGAAACTTCTTTCCCGGAAACAAAATGACTGGCAATCAGTGGAAGAATTAACTAAAAAACTTAGGGAATTTAATCCTTGTGATCCCGTAAAGTATGATTATGCCCTGTTTGGATTGGGTATTTTCGATGAGCTTTAACTATTCTATTAGATTTACTTTTCCACAAAGCAATTTCAATTTATGATTATGCCGTTTATTAACCTAACACAATTTTTTATAAAAAAACCCCGAATCTTAATCGGGGCATTTTTCAAAAATAACTTCAATAAACCTGTCATACCTATGAAAAAATGAGTGCATTGCACATCAAAACGCTATAATTTTTTCCCATATCTCATTATTATTGTTTTTAGAATTAAATTAATGACTGTTCATTCTACTATTTATTTAAAATCAAATATTGTGCCATTAATTTTAATTAGCTGGTTAACAAACCACTAATATCCTTGCATAAATAAATTAATGCCCAATAATTAGATGAATTGTAACAGAACGATACACTATATGTACGGAAATGGACAAGTGTCAATTAAAAAATCAATGAGTTTTGGATTAAAAATTCAATATTCATGAAAATTTTATCCATTTTTGCGCTGATTTTTCTTATTATCCATAAAATCAAAAATTTCATTTAGTAGTGATACTATCAGAGATCATAAATAAAGTAATAAAGCATCAAAATCATCATTTAGTAGCTACACACCAACCTGGTTCAAAAAAACGGTTTTATCTTACCGGATTGAAAGGTTCCTCAAAATCACTTTATGCCTCAGCTATTATACAAAAACAAAAAACTTTACATATATTCATTCTCACTGAAAAAGACGAAGCGGCCTATTTTTACAATGATTTGATAAACATTCTCGGAGAAGGGGATATACTGTGTTACCCTTCTTCATATAAACGTTCTGTTCAGTACAATCAAACTGATAGTGGAAATATTATTTTAAGGACCAGTGTATTAAATAAGATTGGACATTATAAACAAAATTCTGATGTAGATAAAAAATATTTATGTGTTGTTAGTTATCCTGAAGCTTTGGTGGAAAAAGTCATAACACATCAAAAGTTACAGAAAAACACATTGCAACTAATAAAGGGAGAAAAAATTTCCCTTGATTTTATTGAAGAAGTCTTAGAAGAATATAAGTTTAACAGGGTTGATTTTGTTTACGAACCCGGACAATATTCGATAAGAGGGGGCATAGTTGATGTTTTTTCATTTGCACATAACTTGCCCTTTCGAATTGATTTTTTTGGCGATGAAGTAGAATCAATACGCTCTTTTGATGTAGAAACCCAGCTTTCAGAAAAACAATTTGAAAAAATCTATATCTTACCAAATGTGCAAGATATTGAAACTGATAATTACAGGGAATCTTTCTTTGATTTTATTCCCGGAACAAGTTTTTTTTGGGTCAATGAACCCAAGTACATTTATGACCGAATGAATGAGATAGTTCAGAATGTGATAGGAAATAAGGACATTGAAAGTGATCCTCAAAAAGAAAATTTTATCACCGGGTATTATTTTCAAAAAAAAATACCTGATTTCAATGTGGTAGAATTCGGACATCATCCATATTTTTCACCAGAAATTGAACTTACTTTCAATACTTCTCTTCAACCGGCTTTTAACAAAAATTTCATTTTATTAAGTGATACATTAGTTTCATACCAAGAAAAAAAATATGACAATTATATACTTACCGATAGTGAGAAGCAGGTTGAAAGACTTATCGCTATATTTAATGATGTG
>CAZWGG010000632.1:0-3525 GCA_964633305.1 uncultured Bacteroidales bacterium | reverse complement strand
AAAAGCGTATCGAGCAAATTAACAGCATTTACCTGTTTGTTGAT
The DNA here is from genome assembly GCA_964633305.1 of uncultured Bacteroidales bacterium. Classification (GTDB taxonomy): domain Bacteria; phylum Bacteroidota; class Bacteroidia; order Bacteroidales; family UBA10428; genus CAZWGG01. Next base: position 3,481 of record CAZWGG010000632.1, on the reverse strand, counting down.
TATGGCAATATCAGCTCCGGTTTAATTGAACCACAAAAAACAGAGCAGGGAGAATTCATTATAGCTGTTACAGTTGCACGCAAAACTCCCCCAGATGATTTTGATCCAATAGAATCCATACTTCTTGCCGATAAAACTCTCGAAATCATTACAACCATTAAAGATACCATGTGGCAGGAAAGCCGTACAAATGCTTTTCTAAAACATATTACATTTCCCGTGGATATCTCTCCCTGGTTTGCTCGTGAGCTGTTTAATTCTATAGGATGGACTATGTCGTTTAGGAAGAGGGGGGTGGGGTTGGTTTGTTATTTTTTCAGATTTGGGTTATTATTTGGTTGTGTTTTTGTTTGTTAGCAAATAGCTTTATGTGGGTTAGCCGTAGGCAATCATTTTTTACTATAATTTTCAATTATTATATTAATCAATTTCTCAGATAGTCTGAATCCCTTATTGACTAATCTAAGCATTGTGCCAATCACATCTTTAATCAATCCCTTTTTATCGGCAAGCAATATAACTCCTATAGTCCCAATGATATCAATATTTAACGATTGAGCTATTTTTCTCCCTTTGAATTCATCAATTATCAAAGTGGAGTTATCAATTTCTAATGCTAATGCAATCGAACTGGCTTCTCCCTTATCAAGTAGTTTTTCAAATTCTTGTTGTTTTTGTTTATCCTTAACTTCAGTAGTTAGAATCCAATTGGGAAGTGAACCGCCAAATTCATTAAATACTTCTTTGGTTATAATTATCTCCTCGTATAAATCTTTCAATAAATCGAGTTTATCAATTTTTGATAATGCAATCAAGCAACTCGTATCAGAAATAATTATTTTATCCATTAATTATTTTTTCTATGTCATCTATGGTCTCTCCAAATATTGACACACCATATTGACCAACTGTTTCAATAAACTCTCTTTTTGAAATCCCTACTAAATCAGCTGCTTGTCCTGAAGACATTATCCCTTTATCATAAAGATGTGCTGCTAGTTGCATCTTGACATCTTTTTCATCAACCGTATCTGGTATTTGCAAAGTCAATGTTTTCATATTGTATCAATTTATCGTTTAACAAAGATACTTAAAAATCATGTTTGTCATGTTTTGTTGGATTCTTTTTTACTTGCCGCCAAACATTTTTACATCATCAATTATCCTCATTCTGCCACAAGTTCAGCGTTAGCATAACTTGTGGCTCTATGGTAATCCTCAGCAGTTCTGCATAGTGATTCCATGTCAATTTTCCAGTCAGTGACTGGAATTTTTCAGTCATTTTTTTAAAATTTTGAAATACCGGGCATTCCATAACAGAGAAAATGGCACAAGCTGAAAAAGCTTGCGCCAGCCTAATTTTTTCATGTTTTTACATTGTTTGTAAGCTGGGACTAACAGGGGATGTATGCACAGTACGAGTTTTCGAAGCTACTATCTTGTTAAGTTGTAGAAAATATAAAAAGAAGTACAGACATTGAATTACGCTATAATTCCCGCATTGCGTATGACGCCTGTTTGTGTAGAGTTTATCTTAGTATAATCCTGATTGCCATAATGGCACTAAAAATTTCAACTTTTCCTTTTCAATATCTGTTAATTCTCTTGAAATATGTGGAAATATATTAATATACAAATCCTTCATTTTAGTTATAATATTTGATTGTATTTTTTTTTCTGACAATTCATGAATAAATGCAATTATATTTTTCAGATATATTGTTGGTATCAATAAATCATCAAGTTCTTGCCAGCCAACTTCAAATAAACCATGATTTTCAAATTTATTATTTAAAATATTATAACAAATACCTTTACAACTGAAGTAAACATCTTTTTTATCCGATTCAACAAAACCAAAATCATTATTTGTATCAGGAATATGCTTTACTAAAAACACCATCATTCCATTCTTTATATTTAACAAGTTTTTACCACAATGCTCACATGATACCGTTGTATTTTCTTGAAATATCCTTACTGGTTTTGGATTATTATTAAGATAATTCTTTATGGAATTAGGAAAGTATCTCTTTGCAAGCTTAATTCCTTTTGAGAAACCCAATAGTTTCTTCTCAATCCTCTCTTTATCATAAATTTGGAATTCCATTTTATCTTTCAATCTTTCAAGTTTTGAATTCAAAGAACTAGTAGGTATAGTAGAATAAAATCCTAAGAAACCTTGGCAATCATGAGCTCTCACTCTATCTAATATATCAGGTTCATCGTCTTGAGATACTGCTTTACCCGAATGTGAATAATGTTTACAGCTGACTAACCATTTTATATATGATTTACCTGTAACTCCTTCTCTTATTTCAATAACAATTAAATCTTTTTTTCCATCGGCCCCTCTATTTGGATGTTGTATAATTTCAAATCCAATTTCTTCAAGAAAATCTCGGCAAAATAGTTCAAATGTATCTTGTAACCCATTACCTAAATTGGCTTGAGGTATTTCATTAAAATTAATTAGCATATTTTTTTATAAATAATTTATTATTAGAAAAAGTGTAAGAAATATCTCCATTCCACAAATACTGAACAACGGTTAGCGTATTAGCACTTATGTATTATTCCATATTTTTTTCTAAGTTCAATATTGTCTTTGAATTTAATATTTAATGTTCTCTCAAAATACTTAAATGCTAAATATATCGAATTATAGCAATATTGAAAAGATTCATCAATCATATTTAAGTTTTCAGGTGCATTCTGATTCTCGTATTCAAAGGAATAATTAGAATAATGTACGAATGAAGAGAATTCTTTCCATAAGTAATATGCTCTATCCCTAAATATGTCAACATTTCTAGAAATCGAAAAGCATTTAGTCATATCATTAAAGTGCTTAAATTTTTTAAATGAAAATTTATCAGGATCTTTAAAATATTTTTTATTCTTTTCTTTTCCAATAAACTTGTCTCTTATAGTTTGTAATTGTTCATGAGTCAAATAAAATTTGTATTTTCCATCGAAATGTTCATAATTTGAATCAGTCAAATCTTTTAATGAATTAAAACTATATTTATATGAATCTGCATTTATTTTCGTTATTTCTATTTCCCTTTCGTTATGATTTTCCAAGTAAAGAAGATGTATAAAATCATCTAGTAAACTCCTAAGAATGATAAATGGAGTGGAAACATATTCTGAATTTCTATTTTTAAGAATCAAAGATAAATCTGAAAGGAGAATTGCTTGTCTACGTAATATTCCTAAATAATAATCTTGTATTTCAATCACTTCATGACATTTACCAGTCAGCAATCCAAAATTTTCATTTGCTAATTCGGAAAGCTTTTTTGCATCTTCAGATAAATCATTTGTTGTCATTATCTCTTTGTCTTTTTACATGAGTGCTAAACATCTATACAAAAACAATAACCTTTATATCTTTTTATAATGTAATTCATTTTCCATAACCACCCTACATATCAAATCCCTCACCTCATTTCCTACCCAAGGTAAAAAATTATTT
>CAZWGG010000631.1:3202-3551 GCA_964633305.1 uncultured Bacteroidales bacterium | reverse complement strand
ACTATTGAACCTTTTTGAGGTTTTTCTTTTGCCGAATCAGGTATGATAATCCCGCTTGCAGTTTTTTCTTCAGCTTCTTTGGGTTCTACGACAACCCTGTCAGCTAAGGGTTTAATTTTTACTTCTGACATACTAATTATTATTTATTTGGTTAAACATTTTTTTAATTTTATGATTTGGTTTTTACATAATTTATGCCAAAACATTTTTTGAACATTTTCAAGTTATTTTAAAGACAGAATTTCAGTATTTATTTCTGTCTCTCCTTTCCTTTCTCGATTTGTAAGCGACTCTATATCTTTGTATTATAAAGAAAAGCCCCTAACTATCACAACATAAGAGAGTGTCA
>CAZWGG010000631.1:0-3192 GCA_964633305.1 uncultured Bacteroidales bacterium | reverse complement strand
GCATGTATGACATACTGACATTTTCTTATACCTTGTACTTATTGTGCTAACGATTTCTATTTTATTAATCATCGGAAGGTTTTTCAGGAGCAGTTGATGGAAAAGACGGTAAACGCTCAGGATCAACAGCATTTTGAATTTGATCTTCAATTTTTGATTTATTAGTCACTTTTGCCCTTGGAATAGTTACACTGGCAAGTAAACTTAATGCAAGCAAAGCAGTTGCCAATGTCCATGTAGCCTTTTCTAAAAAATCAGCCGATCTTCTTACGCCCATAATCTGGTTAGCGGCTGAAAAATTAGCTGCAAGTCCTCCTCCTTTTGAGTTCTGAACCAGTACAATAAGTATCAAAAGTATCCCTATGATTAAAATAAATACTGATACTAGTGTATACATAATATTATGATTTATAAATTGTTAATTAATCTTTTTATTTCTTTAATTTGACTTGCAAAGTAACTACTTTTTTCGGGATATTTCAAAATTAATTTTTCGTAGGCAAATATTGCCTTTGAATAGTAACCCTGTTTAATATAAATCTTTGCCAGTGTGTCAGTAATAAAACCCTCATGTTCTTCTACGCTTTCTTCAGAGATATCTAAATTATCATTAAAAGATGTATTGGGAATAATTTTTTTAGGTTCACTATGGATGAATTTTTCGATAAGTTGTGTATTTGTTAGTTTATTTTCGCTTTTCTCCTGTTCGCTTATTTGATCAGAAAGATTAGACTCTTCGATCTTATCGAGGTTTTGTAACCAATCGGTAAAGGTATACTTTTCATTAGGTATGTCTTTATTATCTGAACCAGTAATAGGCTTTTCTTGTTTATTTTCAGAAACCTTTGAAGATTTATCCTTTTCTTCTAAATCAAATGCAATTATATCTTCTTCCAATGCAGATGAGGATTCATGATCATGAAAAGTTTCTGGGGTTTTTGAGTCTTCACTGGTTGCTTTTATATCCTTCTCTTCAGAAATTGAAGAGGGAACATTTTCAATTTCCAAAAGATCTGTTTTTGTTTCCTGCTCTATTAACTTATTGTTTTCTTTAAAAAAAAAATCTTCAGCTTGTAAGGATGGTTGTTCGTTTTCATTAACCTGCATCAGGTTTGGGGAGTTCAATGAAAATTCTATATTATCAAGTTCAATCCCTTCACCATATTCTTTTCTCACATCGACAGCAACTTCAGGAATTAATTCCAATTCCGTATTATCATTAGTTGTATGCTGAAGCTGTGAGGTAAGTGTTTCTGAAATATTATCTTTTAAATTATCTTTATATATCCTTCCTGATACATGGTTAGAAGATTTTTTATTAATTTCTTTAGGTGTTGTATCATTTGGAGGCGAATGAAGGATTTCATAAAGAACTCTTCGGTCGGTTATGTAAGCAGCAGAAAGGTGGAGAGTTTTATTGAAGTCTGAACTTTTTATATTTTGCAAATTTTTAACTACTAATAGGTAGGCAGTTTGAAAAAAAGGAAAATCGGAAGCTAGCCGGTGAACTTCATTAATCGTTTTTTCATTAAGTATACCGGGATTTTTAATATATTCTGCCAGATTCTCTTTATTCATTTAACCAGATTATTACCAATTAACAAATGCTTTGTTAAAAATATCTTCAACTAAAAGCTCTAAAATATCTTTAGTATAATTACTTTGGGCTTGTTCAAACGTTTGACTGCTAGGATATTCCTCAAACCTGGAAAAACTCATTTCAAAATCTTTTTCAGAATCAAACGAGTTTGTATATTTAACTTTCACAGAAATTGTGAACCTGTTGCTAGCGGTAACGTCTCCGGCAGATATTCCAGTTGACCGGGTTTCGTAACTTGTAATTACACCTTCAAAGTCAAGATCACCAGTACCATTTACCAAAATAAGCCTGCTGTTTGATTGAATATAATCCTTTAAAGCATCAGTAAGTTCCTGGCTTAAAGTTGGTTCAACGATAGCTGCCCTGTTTTCAAAATATTGTACCGATACGGTTTTTGCTTCAACAGGAATTGAAGCTCCTGTTGTTGAATATTTCATAGTAAAACAAGAATTTTGTATAAAAAAAATCAAAAATCCAAATGTGAAAAATAGGATGCTTTTCATCTTTCTAATAAGAATTAATAATTCATTGAATTTCATACTCTTTAATTTTTCTGTATAATGTACGCTCAGAAATTCCAAGCTCATTAGCCGCATGCTTTCTCTTTCCTTTATGTTTCTCAAGGGCTTTTTTAATAAGTTCAATTTCTTTTTCTTCAAGTGATAACGATTCTTCCACAATTTCTTCCGTATCCTGTATAACCTCATTTTCTGTCCTCGAAGGGGATTCATATTTAACCGGTTGATGATCATTTTGAATAACTGGTTCTTCACCATTGTATAGTTTTTGAATAATATTAACGTTATCTTCGGTAAATTCTACATTTGAAGCTCCTTTTTGCATAATTTCAAGAACTAATTTTTTTAAATCATGCATATCATTCTTCATGTCAAAAAGAATTTTATATAGAATTTCCCGTTCGGTAGCAAATGTTTTTTGATCCACTGCATCATATATAGCAGGTAGTTTCGATTCATAATAATCGGGTAAATATGTTCGGAGCACATCGGCTGTAATCTCCCTGTTTTGTTCAATAACGGAAATTTGTTCGGTAATATTTTTTAGCTGCCTTATATTTCCCGGCCACCTGTAATTTGCTAATATTTTTATTGCCTCATCAGTTAAAGTTATTGCAGGCATCCTGTTTCGTTCTGCAAAATCAAGGGCAAATTTTCTAAATAACAGGGCTATATCTTCTTTCCTGTCACGCAATGGGGGTATATCAATAGGTACCGTATTCAACCGGTAAAAAAGATCTTCACGAAACTTTCCCTGTTGAATAGTTTTAGGTATATTAACATTAGTAGCAGCTATTACCCTCACATTGGTTTTTATAACTTTTGAAGAACCCACTTTAAGAAATTCACCTGTTTCAAGAACCCGTAAAAGCCTTACCTGGGTCGATATTGGCAATTCGGCTACTTCATCAAGAAAAATTGTACCCCCGTTTGCTACTTCAAAATATCCTTTCCGGCTTTCATAAGCCCCGGTAAACGATCCTTTTTCATGGCCAAAAAGCTCAGAATCGATTGTGCCCTCAGGAATAGCTCCACAATTAACAGCTATATAAGTGCCATGCTTACGAGAGCTTA
>CAZWGG010000630.1:0-3560 GCA_964633305.1 uncultured Bacteroidales bacterium | reverse complement strand
AAGCACAAAAAATAATGCAAGAACACGAAAAGGAAGAAGAAAAACTGTTGCAAACAAAAAGAAAGCTACTAAATAATATATAGTTATGGCAAAAAAATCAGGAACATCGAAGAAAAAAGTTGTCAAAATCGAACCGGTTGGTCAAGCCCATATACATGCTTCTTTTAATAACATAATCATATCGTTGACAAATAACCATGGACAAGTTATTTCATGGGCTTCTGCCGGTAAAATGGGATTTAAAGGATCGAAAAAGAATACACCTTATGCAGCACAAATGGCTGCATCAGATTGTGCTAAAATAGCATATGATCTTGGACTACGTAAAGTTAAAGTATTTGTGAAAGGGCCTGGTGCCGGACGTGAATCGGCAATCAGGACAATTCATAGCGCAGGTATCGAAGTTACTGAAATAGTTGATGTAACTCCTCTACCTCACAATGGTTGTCGACCCCCTGCAAGAAGAAGAGTTTAATATATAATAAGAATTATTTAATTTTTTAATAAATGGCAAGATATACAGGACCAACAACAAAAATTGCAAGAAAGTTTGGTGATCCCATTTATGGTGCAGATAAATATTTCGAAAGGAAAAATCATCCACCGGGACACCATGGAGTCAACAAAAAAAGAAGAAAACTTTCTGAATACGGGTTACAGCTTAAAGAAAAACAAAAAGCTAAATATACTTATGGTGTACTTGAGAAACAATTTAGGAATCTTTTCGATAAAGCACAAAGTAGTAAAGGAGTGACAGGTGAAGTATTACTTCAACTATTGGAATCAAGATTAGATAATGTTGTATATCGCATGGGAATTGCTCCTTCAAGAAGGGCTGCAAGACAACTTGTTTCTCACAGGCATATCACTGTTAATGGGGAAGTCTCCAATATTCCTTCATGTAACCTAAGAGCAGGAGATATTGTAGGAATAAGAGAAAAATCAAAATCATTGGAAGCAATTACTGATTCACTTGCTGGAAATCGTGTAAGTGCTTCATGGTTAGAATGGGATTCAATATTAATGACAGGAAAAGTCATGAATTTGCCCGGACGTGATGAGATTCCTGAAAATATAAAAGAACAATTAATTGTAGAACTATACTCAAAATAATTAAACAATTCAATTTTATGGCAATATTAGCATTTCAGAAACCCGATAAAGTTATAATGGTTGAATCGGACAATCAATTCGGCAAATTCGAATTTCGTCCATTAGAACCAGGCTATGGTATTACTGTTGGAAATGCTTTACGAAGAATACTGCTTTCCTCATTAGAGGGCTATGCCATCAGTACAATTAAAATAGATGGTGTTGAGCATGAATTTTCAACGATAACCGGCATTATTGAAGATATTACAGATATAATTCTTAATATCAAGCAAATCCGGTTTAAGAAATTAATTGAAGATACCAGGGAAGAAAAGATTGTAGTGAAAATCACAGGACAAGAAATATTCAAGGCTGGTGATCTGAATAGGTTTTTAACAAGCTTTGAAGTGCTTAATCCTGATCTGGAAATCTGCCATATGGAACCTGATGTTGAACTAACTATTGAGTTACATATTACAAAAGGTCGTGGTTATGTTCCGGCAGAAGAAAATAAACCCCTTGATGCTGAATTCGGGGTTATACCTATCGATTCGATTTTTACTCCAATAAAAAATGTAAAGTATAGTATTGAAAATTACAGGGTTGAACAAAAAACCGACTACGAAAAACTCATTTTTGAAATCCTTACAGACGGTTCAATTCACCCAAAAGATGCTTTAAAAGAAGCGGCAAAAATCCTGATATACCACTTCATGTTGTTCTCTGATGAAAAAATAACTCTTGATACAGAAGAAGGGTCAGCAAATGAAGAATTTGATGAAGAAGTACTTCACATGCGCCAGTTACTTAAAACAAAACTTGTAGATCTCGATCTTTCAGTTCGTGCGCTTAACTGTTTAAAAGCAGCTGAAGTAGAAACATTAGGAGATCTTGTTAAATTCAATAAGAATGACTTGCTAAAGTTTAGAAATTTCGGTAAAAAATCACTTACCGAATTAGATGAACTCTTGGAGGGAATGAATTTATCATTTGGAATGGATGTTTCAAAATACAAATTAGATAAAGAATAAAGAAGACCCTAAAGATATTTAGGGACATAAACTTTTAACCAAAATGCGACATAGAAAGAAATTAAATCATCTGGGAAGAAAAAGCGATCATAGAAAGGCAATGCTTGCAAATATGGCGACATCACTAATCTTGCATAAAAGGGTCAAAACTACAGTTGCAAAGGCTAAAGCTTTAAGAATATATATTGAACCATTACTTACGAAATCTAAGAATGATTCTACACATTCAAGAAGGATTGTATTTAGTTATTTGCAGGACAAAGATGCCGTTTCAGAATTATTTAGAGAAATTTCTCCGAAAATTGCCGATAGGCCAGGTGGATATACAAGAGTATTAAAAATTGGTAATCGTATTGGTGATAGTGCAGAAATGTGCATAATTGAGCTGGTTGATTATAATGAAAATCTATTAGCTGCTAAAAATGAAACTGTTACCAAAACAGGTAGACGAAGAAGAAGGGGCGGTAAGAAAAAGATTGAGGTTGAAGGTCAACAAGCACATAGTAATATTAAGAAATCCGAAGCAATTTTGAATGAGCAAAAAGCAACTGAAACAAATGCCTCAGACTCTGAAGCATTAAAAACCGATACAGCGGAAAATCAAGAAATTACAGATTCTGTACAAAAAAAGCAAGGTGACACACCTGCCCCTGCCGATGAAAATCTTTCTGACAAACAAGTTTCAGCCTCAGAATCAGAAGCTGATGAAACTGTGGTAAAAGAAGATGAAAAAAATAAAGATATTGTTGAGGACAAAAAAATTGAAACCCCGGATAATGAGGAAAAAGAAACAGGGAAAGATAATTTAGAGAATGGGGAAAAGAAAGAATAATAAATTTTTATAAATGACTATGCATATAATAGCATTGAGGATAAAGATTGCCTTTTCTTTATCCTTTTTTTTTAATATTTAACAAAATAAATTTTAATATACAAACTAAAAAACCAAATTATGGGACAAATAGTAAACGTACATGCCCGTGAAATTCTTGATTCACGTGGAAATCCAACCATAGAAGTTGAAGTTGCTCTTGCAAGCGGTTTTGTTGGAAGGGCTGCTGTACCCTCTGGTGCTTCAACTGGTGAAAATGAAGCTATTGAACTAAGAGATGGCGATAAAAAACGTTACTTAGGCAAGGGAGTGCTTAAAGCAGTTGATAACGTAAATAAAATTATTTCAAAAGAAATTATCGGCATGAATGCCATTGACCAGGTTGAAATTGACAAAAGAATGATTGCCCTTGATGGGACAAAAACTAAAAGTAAATTAGGAGCTAATGCCATGTTAGGCGTTTCATTGGCAGTAGCCAAGGCTGCAGCATTATATCATGATATGCCTCTTTACAGGTATATCGGAGGCACAAACGCGAAAGTACTTCCTGTGCCTATGATGAATATTATAAACGGCGGCTCGCACGCGGATAATAACGTTGACCT
>CAZWGG010000629.1:0-3567 GCA_964633305.1 uncultured Bacteroidales bacterium | reverse complement strand
AAAAAGAAAAAAAAATTAGAATTTCAAATAAATCTCAAGGACTAATTCATTTCACAATAAGTGATTCAACAGGAAATACATTGGTTTTAGAATTTCTTAATGGGAAGGCGAATTTTTACTATGACAAAAATCTTCCCAAAAAATGTTTAACAAATTCAACATATAAAAAATCAATGAAATTCTTAAGCAAACATAAAGATTTTGGAGGAAAATCACCTGTAAATTACTCCTCGGAAAAATCTCTTGACAGGTTTGCTATTATTGCTGACATGATTAAAAAGTATGATACGAATAAGGATAGCTCAATAATAGACTATTCATTCAATATTTTAAACCATGCAAAAATAGAAGATAGAAACCGTTTTCAAATTGTCTATGACATTAAGCATAGGAAAATATATTTCCGTTCGCGCGAAGCTTTTGATATAAAAATAGTTGATTTTTCAAGGTTTAATTTTGAATGTTCTTCAAAAACTTTGATGCTTGACATTAATAGCCCATATAAAGGAAACATTAATGATAAATTTTTAACGTATGATGTTGAAAAAAATAAAGCCCTGGTTATGAAAGCCTATCCCGAATCAGGGTTTGATTTGCCAGAAGAAGAAATGCTAAAATTAGCAACATGGCCCGAAAGTCTAACATGTATAAAAAAATAACGGTATAACATAACTCGTTAAATCAGCAAACTATTACAATGGAAATTATTTTATTAATTATAGGTATTATCATCGGAATCATCCCAACATACCTGGTTTTAAAAAGCCGGTTTACCAGTTCCAAAAATGTTAATATCGAAAAAGAAAACATACTCCGTCAATCTATTAACGAACTTAAGGTAAACTTGAATGAAAAAGAAAACTTACTCCTTGACCTTAATGGAAGGTATAATGCCAAAATTGCGGAATACAAAGGACTTGAACAAAAACTCAACGAGCACAAAACGGAACTTGAAGAACTGCAGTCGAAGTTTTCAATAGAGTTTAAGAACCTGGCCAATGAAATTTTAGAAGAAAAAACTAGAAAATTTACCGAACAGAATAAAACAAATCTTAATGATATACTCAAACCTTTGAATGAAAAAATAAAAGACTTTGAAAAAAAAGTTGGAGAGGTATATGATAAAGAAGCCCAGCAAAGATTTTCTCTAAAAGAAGAGGTTAAACGCCTTGCTGAACTTAACCAGCAAATTAGTAAAGAAGCAAGTAACCTGACCAAAGCATTAAAAGGTGAATCGAAGTCTCAAGGAATATGGGGAGAAATCATCTTGGAAAACATTCTTGAAAAATCAGGCTTGGTAAAAGACAGGGAGTATTTTGTACAGGAATCATTTAAAACCGAAAAAGGTGACAGGCTTCAACCCGATATAATCCTAAAATACCCGGGTGAGCGAAATGTAATAATCGATTCAAAAGTATCGTTAACAGCATATGAGAAGTATGCATCAACCGATGATGACCAACAAAAAGATACTGCACTTAAAGCACATTTACAATCGATTAAAACCCACATACAGGAATTAAGTTCAAAGAATTACCAGGATTTATATCAATTAAATAGCCTTGATTTCGTAATGATGTTTATGCCAATAGAACCGGCTTATATGTTGGCCGTTCAATTCGATTCTAATATTTGGCAATACGCATATGATAAGAGAATACTATTAATTAGCCCAACAAACTTAATTGCTGCGCTAAAAATGGTAGTTAGTTTATGGAGACAAGAATACCAGAATAAAAATGCTCTGGAAATTGCACGTCGAAGCGGTGATCTTTATGACAAGTTTGTAGGGCTGGTTGAGGATTTAATTGATGTTGGCAATAAACTAAAACAAACGCAGAAAAGCTATGAAGCTTCAATGAATAAACTTTCTACAGGAAAAGGCAGTCTTGTAAAAAAAGCACAGGACTTAAAAGAATTGGGAATAAAAACAAAAAAAGATTTACCAAAAAATATAGTAGACCGAACAGAGTTAGGAAATTAGTCAGGAGCCATCGGGTTTTGAGGGTTTCAGTCCTTTGACCCATGGCTTCTAACTTAATTTTTTGAAAATCAGGATAAAATATTACTATTAAGTTTTTATTTTCTCTATGATTTTATAACTTTCAATTAATAATATTTCAATTTATTTTTTTAACTTAATTATCTTTTTTTGAAACTTTTTTAAAACTAATTATGTATTAGTTCATAACTATGTTCAACTATTAACAAAATCAAATTATATCCAAATGGAGAAAAATACCAGTAAAACTGCGTCTAAAAAAGCTATGCATGAAGTAGAATATGTTAAATTGCAGGATTTTGGGTATGAAAAATCCGGCAATGTAAAAGGAGACCCGGAAGTATATGTTTCATATCTTGACAGAATAATGAATGGTGACCTGGTTGATGAAAACTATAAAGGAATACCAGATTCTGAAAAGAATGAGAAAAGGGGAAAAATTAAAACCTTGGAAAAAAAGCTCGATGAATTGGAAGGGGGTAACAAGAAATTTGAAGATGAAATAACCGGTAAAGAAAAAAAGATTGACCAATACCGCCAACAATTATTACAAATTCACGAGGACAGGGAGAAAGATCATGAAAAGCTCCTGAAAGATTCTTTTAATCCGTTGAAGTTTAGTATTAACCTGTTTATACTTATAGTACTTACTGTTTACCTGTTTTTCTTCTATATCTCGGCGGCGTATAAAGCACTTTATACCGATCTGGAAAAAATAGCGACAAATATTGCAGAGGGTATTGGTACCGGGAGTATACTTCCCAGTCCTTATGAATTAACTGAAGCCATCAGGTATAATTACTTGTTGTTCCTTATACCTTTTGTATTTTATGCTTTTGGTTGGGCTTTTCATATTATCCTTGAACTAAAACATAAACTTAAATTTCTCTTTTTGTCATTACTTATTGTTTTAACTTTTATTGTTGACTCCCTAATGGCCTTTATAATCCACTCAAATACAGAGTCGGCTAAAGAACTAATGGGGTTATCTTCCATATCGTGGGCACGTAGTCCAACTTTTTACATCATTCTTGCTTTTGGATTTTTAGCTTATATTTTATGGAGTATTTTGCTTGATTCACTTTTAAGGGAATGGGCTAAAAAACAAATCACGGGAAATTTAAAAAAGATAATCAAACATTTAAGAGGAGACATTAAAATTCTTCAAAAGAAGTTAACCCCTCTTGGACCTGTAAAAAAAGAAATTGATATTCTTAGAGAAGAAGTTGGCACTATGATGATCGGTAACCTTAAAAGATATATTGATCAGTTTACTACAGGTTGGATTTCCTATGCTGCTGCTGGCAATTTAAAAGAAGTTAAAACCAAATGCCTGAAAGTTAAAAAAGATTTTGAAGACAAAAATAATATCCGTTCCGGAGTTGTTAAAGTAGTTAGCAGACGAGGTTAAAACTTATGAATTCATCAAATTTATAACAACTAAAATTACTAACCATGAAAAATATTGTTATTAGTACTATACTAGTTCTCATGGTAGCTTCGTGTAAACTACCTGAAAAACCTAAAAAGTCATCTTTAACCACAAAAATCAATTATATTATTTT